>NZ_JRVL01000237.1:0-344 GCF_054823985.1 Acinetobacter sp. GN11
GTTGGCTTTGCACATCCATTATTTCTTGGCAACCTTTGCCAAAAGCTATAACAACACAGCTTAAAAAATTAAAGCAGCTTGATAACCATAGGGTTTTCAGGCTTTAAGTCTTTTTATTTAAAACTTATCAATAACGAACTTGAGATGTGCCACGCACAGTCTTTATAGGCTTTGTTGTGCCTTTTTTTCTCCCAAAAAAGTATCTCGTTTAGAAACAACAATAATTTTTTATAACGGTAAAACGATGCCAAAGTTAGTTCTCCCAACACGTGCTATTCAAGTTATTAATACGTCGATTCATTTATTCCACCATTACGGGTTTCATACCGTTGGGGTCGATAAAA
>NZ_JRVL01000031.1:0-11891 GCF_054823985.1 Acinetobacter sp. GN11
GTTGACAATTTACTTTTCATTTGATTAGTTTTTCACCAATTTTAACATAAGTGTCAAATATCTTTAACATTCCCTTTTTTCATTATTGACTTCATAAATTGTTACAATACAATGACCCCAGCTTTATCTCTTGTTATTGCTGGAAATGATTATGAAAAAACTTGGTTTAGCCACTGCTGTATTATTAGCCATGACCGGTGCTCATGCTTATCAATTTGAAGTTCAAGGTCAATCTGAATATGTTGACACAACTGCAAACGATAAAAACTTCACTGGTGACGTTGCTGGTACATACTATTTAAAAAATGTTGATACCACTAAAGGTCCTTTAGCTGAAGCGGCTTTCTTGAACCAAGCTTCTAGCGTATCTTTAGGTTATAGCTACCAACAGTATGACCAAGGCAACGTAAACTACCACATTGGTACTTACGGTGTTAAAGGCGAGGCTTACGTTCCGACTCCTTACCTTCCTGTATATGCTAGCGCAACTTACAACCACACTGATGTTGATGGTAAAAACAACTTCTCTAAAGATGACAACGGTGACCGTTATGCATTAGAAGTTGGTGCTATGTTGTTACCTAACTTCTTGATGACTGTTGGTTATACAAGTGTTGCTAACCAATTCGCTTTAGACAACTTTGGCATCATCAGCAACGGTATCTACTCTGCTGTAAACCAAACTGCTGCGATTCAAAACGATCAAGATGCTATTACTGCACGTGCTAAATATGTAGGTCCAATCGATGGAACTAACATGGCAATTGGTTTTGAAGCTGCTGGTGCTTTCGGTCAAGAAAACCAATACGGTTTGAAAACTGACCTTTACTTAACTCCTAAGTTAAGTGTTGGCGCATCTTTCATCGGTAACGATGGCGTAGCTGACATCAAAGGCAATGACCTTGGTGAATTCCGTCAAGCTTGGGGTGGTAACGTAAACTACTTCATTACTCCTGCTTTAGCAGTTGGTGCATCGTACATGAAAGCTGACGTTAAAAATGCGTCTACTAGCTACGATACACAAACTATCGGTTTAAATACTAAATTCCGTTTCTAATTTAATTTAGAAATCGAATTAAAAAAGGACTCAATGGAGTCCTTTTTTTTACACCTAAATATTAGCTTCGCACAACATTCAAGAAATACAGATGACGTTCGTACTGATCAATAATGTCTTGAATTAAATCTTCTTGCGTCCAATCCATTACATCATAGTTCTGACCACCCTCTCTCAAGAAAACTTCTGCTTGGAAATATTGTCCGTCTTCGGCTTCAGTACGCCCAATTAAAAAACTTGGCGGTACTGTTTCACGTGGAACAACTTTATAAATAAAATTGATTTCATTGTGATGGTCCACCCGAAGTTGCATACCATCTTCAAGTTGGCTAATTGAAACCTCAAGATGACGGCGTCTAAATTCATGTTGAATATTTTCAAATGCACCAGCCACTTGCTTCTCAATGTATTCACGCACTTCTTCTTCATTATGAGGATAGTGCATGATTAGCCCTAGACGCTGTTGCCAGCTCCTTGGATTATGAATCGCACGTGGTGTAATGCGTGCTTCCTGAATGGCTGTCATTTTTGTGACATCAAGATGCAAGGCCTTTATTAACCCCCAGCTCATTAAGAGCATGACGACAGTAAAAGGCAACGCACTCATAATGATGGAAGCCTGAAGTGCAGCCAAGCCACCGACTAGCAATAAAATAATTGCGAGCACAGCCATGAGTACCGTCCAAAACAGACGCTGCCAAGTTGGTGAGTTTTCAGATTTAGCAGTTAAGTAATCGGTGACTAATGCCCCCGAGTCAGCAGAGGTCACAAAAAATAAAACCACCAAAATAGTTGCCAAGACATTCATCACCCCAGACCACGGTAAGTGACCTAAGAATTCAAATAATGCAACTGACGAATCTTGCTGAACAGCCTGAATTAATGTCGTTTGGTGTTCATGAATAATGCTAAATAACGCAGCATTTCCTAAAAAGCCCATCCAGATAATGGTAAAGCCTGTCGGAATGAGTAAAACCCCAACAATAAATTCACGAATGGTACGACCGCGTGAAACTCTGGCAATAAACATTCCCACAAATGGTGACCAAGAAATCCACCAAGCCCAGTACAAAATTGTCCAACCACCAATCCACCCATTTGGCTGATAGGCATATAAGTTGAATGTCATAGTGAACAGGTTAGAAATATATTGTCCAGTGTTTTGAATCGTCGTTTGAAGTAAATAAATACTTGGACCAGCAATAAAAACAAATACTAATAATATTAAAGCTAAAACTAAGTTTAACTCCGATAAACGTTTTACGCCCTTATCAAGACCTAAAAATACAGACAAGGAAGCTAACATACTCACGAAAATAATGAGTAAGACTTGAATATTGGTGCTTTGCTCTATTCCAAACAAATAATGCAAACCAGAATTGATCTGGGTAACACCAAAGCCAAGAGAGGTCGCTACACCAAATACCGTACCAATGGTCGCGAATATATCGATACCATCGCCCCACACTCCATAAATTCTCTTCCCAATAAGAGGATAAAGTGCAGACCGAGTCTTTAAAGGTAAATTATGCCGATAGGCAAAATAAGCCAAAGCTAACCCAACTACAGCATAGATTGCCCAAGCATGTAGGCCCCAATGGAAAAAGGTAACTCTTAATGCTTGCTGTGCTGCATCAATCGTTTGAGCCTCACCACTTGGTGGATTAACATAGTGCATGACAGGTTCGGCAACGCCGAAGAACATCAACCCAATCCCCATCCCTGCTGTAAACAGCATGGCGAACCAAGACCCATTGTTATAATCAGGCTGACTATGATCTGGTCCTAATTTAATGCGTCCAATTGAGGAACAGGCAATGTAAATCAATAAGATAAGGAAGAAGGCAACAGATAAAACATAGAACCAGCTAAATGAGTCAGTGATCCACTGCTTTAATTGCTGCGTTAAAAGCTCAAAAGAACTCGGAGCAATCACTACCACTGCTAAAAACAAAGCAATGATAATGACTGTACCAAAAAATACGTTAGGATTAACGTTTGCGAACCAACCGGACTGTTTGGAAGGCATAAATCCTCCATGTTATTTTAATGACGAGTGACAGGCTTAAATGCCGATAAGATATTCATAGAATGAACAAAGCTAGGGCTTTCAATAGAGAAAGCCGATAACACTCTAAATAAACTTAAAGAATATTGCAGTTACAAAGGTGTAAATAAATTAAAACACCTCCTCCATTATTTATCTGAATTTTTTTTAGGGAGGTGGGTAATATATTGTAAAGCGATTAGGCGGGTGACGATTAAAGCTAAATACATGACTCCACAGAACATTTGTAGCATGGCTAAAACGCGCGCTGGTGGAGTGATTGGCATGAGGTCGGATAAGCCTGTAGCTGACTGCAAGCTAAAGCTTAAGAAGAGTAAATCTAGCCAAGTTTGTAAGGCATGAGGATTATTTGGATTTTGAAAGCTATAAGGGAAAACGAGCTGGCAAATGTTATATAAAAATGCAAAACCCCATGCAATCAGTGTAAAGACAGCCGCTGCCGCAAATAGCTCATCTCTTGTTAAATATCGGTCAGCGAACATATAACGAAATAAACCATAAGCTGCCGAAAAATAGGCCAGAGCTTCACAGCTATGGGCAAATAGCTGAATATATAAATTGCTATATCCCAACACAATAAGTACTGATGACAGAATTGCACCGCTCACAAATGTTAAACCTAAAAAAGTAAACATCGGCGTCTGGCGAATAACTTTAGCAATCAACAATAAAGCAAGGACACCTAATGACCAGGTTAAAGTCCGGTAAGGCAAACTATCAAATGTCAGCATGGCTAAAATCAATAAAATAAACTGAACGAATAGCAACCATGCAGAAGGCAATAAGCGAAAACTTGCCCAAAACTCAATAATAGATCGCATTATTATTTTCCTTGTTTCATTATGCTTTTTTGAGAGTTAACAAATAATACTGTACACAAAACAAGGCAAACAAGTTGTTCTTTATTAATATCTAAGCTCTAAATTGAAAATAAAATAAGTATAAAAAAAAGCCCCGTAGGGCTTTTTAAAGAATTATCTAGCAATATTGATCTTAGTGATCCGATGCACCAGATGCGCCAATACCTGTCATTGAACGAACATATTGAGCATCGAAAGCAGCACGCTCTTTCTTAGCACGTGCAGAGTTGTCAGTTACCGAGAATAACCAACAGCAAAGGAATGACAATGGCATAGCAAATAATGCAGGACCATTGAATGGATTGATTGGTGTATCAGAGATTTTTAAAGTATCTACCCAAACTGCTTTAGAAAGAACAATGAGGGTTACTGCTGTTACAAGACCAACAACACCACCAATAACCGCTCCACGAGTTGTTAAGCCTTTCCAGAACATTGAAAGAACAAGAACTGGGAAGTTTGCACAACATGCCACAGAGAACGCTAGACCCACCATGAACGCTACGTTTTGCTTTTCAAACAAGATACCTAAAACCATTGCGAAGATTGCTAAACCAAGTGTCGCAATTTTTGACATACGAAGTTCAGAAGCAGGCGTCGTTTGACCTTTCTTGAATACGTTAGCGTATAAATCATGAGAGATTGCAGATGCACCTGAAAGTGTTAAACCAGCAACAACAGCAAGAATAGTTGCGAATGCTACTGCTGAAATGAAGCCCATGAATAAGTCACCGCCTAAAGCGTCACTTAAATGCACGGCTGCCATATTGTTACCACCAACAAGCTCAAGTTTGCCTGTTACTGCCATTTTTGCAACATCAATGAATTGCGGATTGTTTGATACAAAAAGGATCGCACCGAAACCAATAATGAAAGTTAAAAGGTAGAAGTAACCAATGAAACCTGTTGCAACCACAACCGATTTACGAGCTTCTTTTGCATCTTTTACAGTGAAGAAACGCATAAGGATGTGTGGAAGACCAGCTGTACCAAACATGAGTGCCAAACCTAGAGACAAGGCATCAATTGGATTTGCCGCAAGTTTACCTGGCCCCATAATTTTTGCAGCATCGGTCAAGCTGATGTCGTGTACTTTACTGAAAACCTCAATTGATTGACTAAACATGTTGCTGAAGCTGAAACCAACTGCTTTCATTACCATGAATGCCATGAAGGTTGCACCACTAAGTAACATGACCGCTTTGATAATTTGTACCCATGTCGTTGCCAACATGCCACCAAAGATCACGTATGCCATCATCAATAGACCAACAATGACGACTGCAATGTTGTAGTTCAAACCAAACAGTAATTTGATGAGCTGACCCGCACCTACCATTTGAGCAATCAAATAGAATGCCACAACAACAAGTGAACTGATTGCAGCTAAAGTACGTACCGGTTTTTCTTCAAGACGGAATGAAACCACATCTGAAAGGTTATATTTACCAAGGTTACGTAAACGTTCTGCAACCAAGAATAAAACGATTGGCCAACCTACCATGAACCCAAGCGAGTAAAGTAAGCCATCAAAGCCCGAACTAAATACAAGTGCAGAAATACCAAGGAAAGATGCAGCAGACATATAGTCACCCGCAATTGCCAGACCATTCTGGAAACCGCTGATGCCGCCACCCGCTGTATAGAAATCTTGTGTTGATTGAGTTTGCTTTGCAGCCCACTTCGTAATGAACAAAGTGAAACCAACAAAAATAACAAACATAATAATGGCATGCCAGTTAGTTGCTTGTTGTTCAGCTTCACCCAGATCTGGACTCGCCATAGCCACTGTTGAATATAGCGATGCTGCTGCTAATAAAGCTTTCGCCTTTAATGAATTCCATTTCATATTAGTGTAGTCCTTTCTCATGCGTGATGGCTTCTACTTCCTTCAACGCTTCTGCACTCAACTGGTCAAGAGTCCTATTTGCGATAAAAGAATACACGCCACATAGTAGGAAAGATAAAACGATAATTCCTAAACCTAGCGGGATTCCCCATGTCGTTACACCACCACTAAACGAACTCATTAAAAATTCTTTGTTGTAGCCTACAAGCAGCATAAAACCCACATAAAGAACTAACATGATGATTGTGAGCGTCCAACTTAATGTACTTTTTTTCTTGACCATCTTTTGAAACTTTGGATTGCGTAGAATCTGTTCTACTTGGTTCTGATCCATAACCAAACTCCTTGCCCTGTGCCCAGCCTTGGCCACTTTTTAATAGTAGTTTCTCAGGATTAAAGTTAGCAAAATTACGTGTAATTCGTAACTTAGACTTTGGTCGTTAAAATTTAATCAATTTATAGCTTTGTTTCTGCTTGGGGTATGATAGGCACAAGGTTTTAATCATGTGAGTCATATGAACAGCTGGCTGATTATTGGGGTACTCACCCTTTATATAGCACTCTTATTTGTTTGTGCTTTTTTTGGTGAAAAGCATGCCAGCCGTTTAAGTACACGTGGCCGCATGTTCTTGTTCAGCTTAACACTCGGCGTTTACTGTTCATCATGGACATTTTATGGCGCGACTGGAGCAGCTGTTCGAGAAGGCGTCATTTTCTTGCCTATTTATTTAGGCCCTCTTTTATTTGTCTGGTTTGGCTATGACATTTGGCGACGTTTAGGTCGGGTACGTCAGCACCATGCTATCTCATCAATTGCCGACTTTGTTGCGGCACGTTATGGGAAAAGTGGGGTCTTGGCATCACTGGTCACCATTTTGGCAGTAATCGCGATTATTCCCTATCTGGCTCTACAGTTACGTGCGATTGCTTTAAGTACTTCTGTCATTATGGAACAGAATGCTCATATCCATACAACCACCAATAGTGTTTTGCTTTTAACTAGTGTACTGGCTATTTTGGCCATGATTTTTGGTACAAGGCAAATTGCCAACACCGAGCAACATGGCGGCCTCATGTTAGCTGTCGCATTTGAATCTTTTGTAAAATTATTCGCCCTCATTTGTGTCGCTTTATTTTTTATTTTTGAAACGCCAGCGAACCTCGTACAAGTCACATCAGATGTGAACCAAACTTTTCAGGAGGTTCAACTATTTGGAGTACCTGAAACTTTCTGGATTCAGACCTTATTGGCAGGTTTAGCAATTATCTGTTTACCCCGCCAGTTTCATGTAGCAGTGGTCGAGCTGCGTGACGAAAAGCATATTCGTGGTGCGCGTAAATGGTTTGCGGTTTATCTCATTTTAACGATTTTAGCCATTATTCCGATCGCAAGCTGGGCGTTGCATGCAGCACCGAAGTTCTTAACTGTACCCGATGTTGCCGTGTTGTCATTACCACTGAGCTATAACCAAGAAGGGTTAGCTTTACTGGCTTTTTTAGGTGGATTCTCTGCATCGACAGGCATGTTACTGGTTTCGTCAGTTGCCCTATCTATTATGCTTAGTAACGACTTAATTATGCCTGCACTTTGGCGTTTTAAAGTACTCTCGCGCCACGATAAACATTTACCTAAAGTTCTTAAATTTAGCCGCCGCATTAGTATTGTTGCAGTGATGCTACTTGGCTTTTTATTCTTCCATTTCTTTAATGATATTAACCAGCTTTCAGTATTTGGTTTATTGGCTTTTAGTGCTGTTGCTCAATTTGCCCCTGCGCTGATTGGTGGTTTGTACTGGCGTGGCGGAAGCCGTCAAGGTGTCTATGCTGGCCTCATCATTGGATTTTTAATGTGGAGTTATACTTTACTGTGTCCAACGATTTTGCGTAGTTTGCCAGAAGCCTATCAAGAAACTGCCCAAAGTATTTTGCTTTTTGGTCCTTTAGGAATTAATGCATTACGTCCAGAGTCGCTTTTTGGCTTTGAGTCATTTGCACCTTTAACCCATGGCGTTATTTGGTCACTCGGTTTAAATATTGTTTTATATATCTGGATTTCAAAAATTTATCGACCAAGCGTGGCTGAGCAAATTCAGGCAGAAAGCTTTTTCTACTATGAAACTAAACCCTTGCCATCGCCGCATACCTCTACTGATTTAACCTATTTACCACACGATGCCGCACGTTTAAAAGTAGGTGACCTGTTCGCTCTTGCCAAAAGAATTACGGGTGAACAACCCACAACACAAGCATTCGAGAACTTTTGCGAGCAAAATCATCTCACGCTCAATCCAAATAGCATCGCCAACGGCATGTGGTGGCGGTTCACCGAGCAATATCTCGCGGGCATTATCGGAGCTGCTTCTGCACGTACTTTGCTCACTACAGCAATGATTAATAATGGTCTTGCATTAGGACAAGTCGCGAATATTTTAGACCAAGCCTCACAGTGGCAACGTTTCAACCAAAACCTGCTCATGACCATGATTGACCACATGACCCAAGGGGTGAGTGTGGTTGATAAAAATATGTGTTTGGTGGCTTGGAATAACCAATATTTAAAATTATTTGGCTACCCAAAAGATTTAGTCTATGTGGGTTGTCCAATTGCCGATCTGATTCGTTATAACGCTGAGCGAGGCGAATGCGGCCCCGGTTCAGTCGAAGAACATGTTCGTAAACGCTTGCACTGGATGAAAGTCGGAAGCGCGCATGAATTTGAACGAATCCGTAAAGACGGACGCGTTATTCAAATGCGTGGTAACCCTATTTCAGGTGGGGGCTTTGTGACAACATTTGCCGACATTACCCCTTTCCGTACAAATGAGGCAATACTCGAAGCCCGCGTAAAAGACCGAACTCAACAACTTGCTGGTGCTTTAACCGAACAACAGCTGGCCCGTGAACAAGCTGATATGGCCAATATGTCTAAAAGCCGATTTATTGCAGCGGCAAGTCATGACTTATTACAACCCATGCATGCAGCTCGCCTATTCAGTACCGTTCTTGAACAAAGCATTGCAACAGAAGAAGACCGTCAAACTTTGCAACAACTTGACCGTGCGTTGTATGGTGCAGAAAGTATGCTCTCTGCCCTACTCGATATTGCCCGTTTAGAAGGTGGCAGCATTCAGCCAAAAAGACAGCCTTATCCTTTGCATGATTTACTCAGTGATCTTGAACTACAGTTTAAATCGATTGCTGCTCAGCGAAATATTTCACTTAAAGTTCACGATGTATCGTTCTGGATTGACACAGATCCACAGTGGATTCGACGTATTATTCAAAACTTTGTGAGTAATGCTTTGCGCTATACAGCCAAAGGCCGAGTGATTGTCGGTGTTCTACGGTCGGCACAAAAGTCGGGTCATATCCGTATTGGCGTGTGGGATACAGGTCCTGGAATTGCCGAAGAACAACGTATTAAACTGTTTCAAGAGTTTGAACGTTGTGGACATTTATCGCCTTGGGGTGAGCAAGGCCTAGGCTTAGGACTTGCGATTGTGCAGCGTATGACAGGTTTGTTGAATTATCCTGTTCATGTTTACTCGCAACTCGATAAAGGCTCATGCTTTATGATTGAAGTTCCAGTCGTAGAAGCGCCAAAAGTCATTACCCCACCCGTGCAGACAGTACCTTTAAAAACCAAAGCCTACCGGATTTTATGTTTAGACAATGATGAAACTATTTTAGAAGGAATGAGTAGCTTATTAGGTCGATGGGGGTATGAGGTTTTTAAAGCCACTGAACCGGAACAAGCACTTGAGATTATTCAAAAAGAGAATATTCAGGTCTGGCTTATCGATCAGCATTTAAATAACAACCAACTCGGTGTCGATTTTATTATGCAAAATCGACAGCATGACGTTCCGGTTGCTTTAATTACAGCGGACTCACATCCAGAATTACCTCAACAATTGAAAGAACTTAATATCGTTTTACTCAAAAAACCGCTTAAACCAGCCTCTCTAAGAGCATGGCTATCGGGGCTTAAAATTGCCAGCGCGGCAGATTAAACATTTTCCTCTCCCAAGCTTTTTATAGGTTTGGGAGAGTTTTTTTGGCAAAAGTTATAGGTTTAATTTAAGCCAATAGGCAGAACTGCTCAAAAAGTCTTCTTTTGTTGATTAAATAATTGGCCAAACTTTCCAACAGCCCTTTTTCTATGGCAAAGCCCATCTTTTTTGTAAGTGAACACTTGTATACTTAGTTACAATTTAATAAATATTTGTTTTTTAAAAATATTATCTAGATAAAACTACTATATACGACTTTAGTCGTATTCTACTTGCATTCTTGATGACACATAACTATTCCAAACACATTTGATAAATGTATAACCATTTTTTAACCGATTTCTATATTAAGCACCCCTGCTCACGAATTAATGCAAAGGACAATTGCCATGAATATTTCTGATAACAGCCCACAAGGCCAACTCTCATCTCAACAGTTTTATCGTCAATACAGTGCCAATGCTTTACTTCCTGAACTAGATTGGCAAAGTATTTTTCCCAACAGCAAACTGAATGAAGCCCATATCAAGGCATTAAATACGATTTATCAGTGTGCTGTTCCTTTGGCACTTAATATTTTTCATGATTTGAATTTTGATGTATTTGCACCAGCAGCCTACCATCCACAAGGTTTAGGGCTATTTGATAAATTAGGTCAACAAGAAGAAAAGTTCTTACAAGTCCTTACAGCTGAAAGTGAAAATCTTGATCACGATACGCGTCATCAAATCTGGAGCATGTTACTTCGCGGTGGTGCTGTACTTGTTTTCAAAGCTTGGCTTGGACATGTCAAACACGGAGAAAATCTGTTAGATATGACTCAGTTTGATGAACTCTCTGACTTACTCTTTATTAAAACTCATCCAGATCAACTTGCTGAACGACTACATGTCGATGAAAAAGCAAAACTCGACCATATCTTCTTAATGTATGGCAATGATATTTTCCTTGATCGCTTCAATAGTCTAGAAACAGCTGCACTTTTTGTAGATTTAGGCGTTTATGATGCAGCGTTTTTAAGCTTGCGTGATGACCGCGTGGCTGAATATTTAAAAATGAAAGGTTATGTGACTCAAGATCAAATTGATGATTTGCAATGTGCACTCAACCCTTTGTACTGCGACAGCCTAACACCAAAGCAAGATTGCCTTGCTTAAGTGGCACACATAAAAAAGACCTCAACTGAGGTCTTTTTTATTTTTTTAAATTTTCTTATCTTCAATATTTAATGCACTAATTGCCAATACAGCCTGTGTACGATTTTGTACACCTAATTTTCTAAAGATGGCTGTCACATGCGCTTTAATCGTTGCTTCTGAAACATCGAGTTCGTAGGCAATCTGTTTATTTAACAAGCCTTCTGCAACCATCATCAAAACACGGAATTGCTGTGGTGTTAAAGATTGAATACGTTCAGCTAAAGCAGTTTCATCTGCCGCTCTCGGATCAAGATTAAGGTTAGGTGGCAAATTAGGTGGTAACCAGATTTCGCCTTCTAAAACGTGGCGAATCGCTTCACCAATATGACTTGGATGAGCAGATTTAGGAATATAACCCATCGCGCCATGTGCAATCGCACGCTGAATAATTGAAGTTTCTTCATGCGCAGAAACCACAATAATTGGAATAGCTGGATACTGTGCTCGTACATAGACTAGAGCAGAAAAGCCTGAAGCACCCGGTAAATTTAAATCGAGTAATACTAGATCAGGTTCTGCCCCATTTTCCAAACGCTCATAAAACTCATCAACCGAAGCTGTTTCATGAATTTGTGCCTGTGGCAGGCTATAACGTACTGCTTGAATTAAAGCATGACGAAACAAAGGATGATCATCAACGATTAAAATATTCATAAGCGATTAAAGTAATCTTGAGCATAAGTATGGCCTATTGTAACCCTACTATTTAGTTGAAAGATACGTTCATCTTATCCATTTTTATGCAAAATGTTGATAAATGCAGAACTTAGCTAAAATATTCAGATGTTTTTTAACATTTAATCAAAATTAATCTGTTTTTTATATAAGCTTACTTTTTATTATAA
>NZ_JRVL01000238.1:0-1179 GCF_054823985.1 Acinetobacter sp. GN11
AAGTTTGAACGTAATAAGCCACACGTAAACGTGGGCACAATCGGTCACGTTGACCATGGTAAAACAACTTTAACTGCTGCGATTGCAACTATTTGTGCAAAAACTTACGGCGGTGAAGCGAAAGATTACTCACAAATCGACTCAGCACCTGAAGAAAAAGCACGTGGTATTACAATTAATACTTCACACGTAGAATACGATTCTCCAATCCGTCACTACGCTCACGTAGACTGCCCGGGCCACGCCGATTATGTTAAAAACATGATTACTGGTGCTGCTCAGATGGATGGCGCGATCCTTGTATGTGCTGCGACTGATGGTCCAATGCCACAAACTCGTGAACACATCCTTCTTTCTCGTCAGGTTGGTGTACCTTACATCATCGTATTCTTGAACAAGTGTGACCTTGTTGATGATGAAGAATTACTTGAATTAGTAGAAATGGAAGTTCGTGAACTTCTTTCTACTTATGACTTCCCAGGTGATGACACTCCAGTTATCCGTGGTTCTGCGCTTAAAGCGTTGGAAGGCGATGCTGGTCAATATGGTGAGGCTTCAGTTCTTGCTCTTGTTGAAGCGCTTGACTCTTACATTCCAGAACCAGAACGTGCTATCGACAAAGCATTCTTAATGCCAATCGAAGACGTATTCTCTATTTCTGGTCGTGGTACTGTAGTAACAGGCCGTGTTGAATCTGGTATCGTTAAAGTTGGCGAATCAGTTGAAATCGTTGGTATCCGTGACACAGTAGTAACGACTGTAACTGGCGTAGAAATGTTCCGTAAATTGCTTGACGAAGGTCGTGCAGGCGAGAACTGTGGTGTTCTTCTACGTGGTACTAAGCGTGAAGACGTACAACGTGGTCAAGTACTTGCTAAACCAGGTACAATCAAACCGCACACTAAATTCGATGCAGAAGTATACGTACTTTCTAAAGAAGAAGGTGGTCGTCATACTCCATTCCTTAACGGCTACCGTCCACAGTTCTACTTCCGTACAACTGACGTAACTGGCGCAATCCAATTACAAGACGGCGTTGAAATGGTTATGCCAGGTGACAACGTTGAAATGTCAGTAGAATTAATCCACCCAATCGCAATGGACCCAGGTCTACGTTTTGCGATTCGTGAAGGTGGTCGTACTGTAGGTGCTGGTGTTGTTGCGAAAGTAACTGCATAA
>NZ_JRVL01000239.1:0-3978 GCF_054823985.1 Acinetobacter sp. GN11
TTGAATATGCTTCTGGCAACTCACAAAAAGTATGATTTGATTTACTATGTCGTTTCATTAAACAGGCTAAAGTCGATAAATACATCGTTTCTTTAAGTAAAAAATTATCTTTTTGTTCTAATAAATCAAAGAGTAAACAAAGTTGCTGAGCCAAACCCAAGTCACTAATGACCGCCTGAGGAAACCACGGTGCCCCACGTGAATTCTCAAAAAAATCTTGACTAACTTCTGCCAACATTTCAGGTGTGGGGTAAATCGCTCGATATCGCCACCCCGACTCAACAGCAGATGAACCCGTATGGATTTCATCAGCATTTACTAAAATAATATCGCCTTTGGGAGCTACATGCAGTTGGCCCGTCCTAAAAAAAGACTGTGCTCCCTCTTCAATTACACCGATACAATAACCTTCATGGGTATGCTTAGAAAATTGCGTTTGGTGATAATGTGCTTTTAGTAACTCTAAACCGCCCAGCTCTCGCACATGCAGATAATCGGCTTGCTCCCGCTGCATAAATACGTCTCATCTATTTAATAAAAAAAACCATAGCATGTTTTAAGAAACTGAATAGAATAAAATTGCTCTATAAAAACAATCTCTTTAATTGTCTATTTGGCTTTATTGATAGATTTGCCCATCATGTTTAAGCCAGCCGCTTTCATGGCGACTTTGTGGATCACGATGAGTCCAGTGCAATACACCACCTTTGGGGTTATATTCATATTCGCCATAAAACTCTACCATGTCACCTTTTTTCAAATTAGAAACTTTAGGTGCTAAATCAATATTATGTGCGACTAAAATTGAAAGGCCATTTTTTAATACAAGGATAAATTTCTGATGTCTCGCCCCATCATTATCGTCTCTTAAAATTGCCTTTACTCGACCACTTCCCTGCACTTGAACATTACTTTTTCTCTGCTCATAAGCAGCTTTTATTGTATCCACCCCATTATTTGAAAGTGTAGTTTCAGTATGCTGAACTTCGGGTATGGCTGATGATGACGTTTGATTTTGCTTATGCCCTGATAAATCCAGACCAAAATATGCAGCAATCAATAAAACGATGACACCGCCAATACTAAGATTTTTTTTATTTATCATTTTATACACTCATTTAGTTGAGATAAAAAAAGCCCCAAAGGGGCTTTTTTTATCGTGATACGAATTACTTCGCAGCAGCTTGAGCAGCAGCAACTTCTTCAGCGAAGCTAAGTTCTGCTTTCTTCTCAATACCTTCACCAACTTCGAAACGTACGAAGTTAACAACAGTAGTACCAGTTGCTTTTAATACATCAGCAACTTTTTTGTCGTTGTCGATTACGTACATTTGACGATCAAGAGCAACTTCGTTCAAATATTTATCAACAGAACCAGTTACCATTTTTTCAACGATATTAGCTGGTTTGCCAGATTCTAACGCTTTCGCTTCAGCAATTTCTTTTTCTTTAGCGATAAGGTCAGCAGGAACAGCTTCAGCATTTACAGCAACTGGGTTGAATGCAGCAACGTGCATTGCAATACCTTTACCAGTATCAGCATCACCTGTATAAGAAACTACAACACCGATTTTTAAACCGTGTTTGTAGATAGCCAAGCTTTCGCCTTCAACGATTTTCGCGCGACGAACTTGGATGTTTTCACCGATTTTTTGAACAAGAGCAATACGTGCTTCTTCAACAGTAGCACCATCTTCAAGTTTCAATTCAGCAATTTTAGTCGCATCAGTTTCATTTGCAGCAAGTGCAGCAGCAGCAACTTTAGCAGAGAAACCAGCAAAGTTTTCGTCTTTAGCAACGAAGTCAGTTTGACAGTTTACTTCTAAAAGAATCGCTTTGTTGCCTTCTTGAACGATAGTGATCGCACCATCAGCAGCAATGTTGCCAGCTTTTTTAGCAGCTTTTGCTTGACCTGATTTACGAAGGTTATCAATCGCTAATTCAACATCACCATTAGATTCTGTTAATGCTTTTTTGCATTCCATCATTGCAAGACCAGTACGGTCACGTAATTCTTTTACCATGCTCGCAGTAACTGCAGTCATGTTGTTCTCCTAAATACGGTAGAAAAATGAATCTTTTCAACAAAAACGGCCCAAAGAAACTCTGGGCCGTTTGCACTCTCGACGCTTAATTTGCCACCATTACATGTCGCAAAAATGACAAGCCTGCGTCAAAACGCATTAAGCCTCTGGAGCTTCTTTAGCAGCTTCTTCGCCTTTAGCTTGTGCATTTGCTTGAGATTGAGCGTATTCTTTACCAGCAAGAATCGCATCAGCCATAGCAGAAGCATAAAGTGTAACCGCACGGATTGCATCGTCATTACCAGGAATAACGTAGTCTACGTTGTCTGGGTTAGAGTTTGTATCAACGATACCGATTACTGGAATACCAAGGTTTTTAGCTTCTTTAATCGCAATTGATTCGTGATCCACGTCAATTACGAATAATGCGTCAGGTAAACCACCCATGTTTTTAACGCCGCCTAAAGCACGTTCAAGTTTTTCCATCTCACGAGTACGTTCTAAAGCTTCACGTTTAGTAAGCTTAGCAAAAGTACCATCTTGAGATTGAGTTTGAAGGTCTTTTAAACGGTTGATAGATTGGCGAAGAGTTTTCCAGTTCGTCAACATACCACCTAACCAACGGTGATCAACATATGGTTGACCCGCACGTTGCGCTTGTTCACGGATGATGTTAGAAGCAGCACGTTTTGTACCAACGAACAAAACTTTGTTCTTTTTGCTTGCTAATTGGTTAGCGAAGTTCAAAGCATCATTTAACGCAGGAACAGTGTGCTCAAGGTTGATGATGTGAATTTTGTTGCGCGCGCCAAAAATGTATTGACGCATTTTTGGGTTCCAGAAACGAGTTTGGTGACCAAAGTGCGCGCCTGCTTGAAGAAGGTCGCGCATGCTTACGTTGTAATCTGCCATTTTCTTTACCTTAAATTTTGGGTTAGGCCTCCATATATCCGCATTCTCCACCCTTTTACAGGCACCCAGAGTAATGTGACGATATATGTGCGGATTTTTACTCCACCTATCAAAATTGTTCGTAAAAGATATTCACGAAAAGCATTTGATAAAATGGGCGGCTATTTATACCATAGACACTTGTAAATTACCAAAAGTTTTTAGAGATCATGAACAGTACTTATACAGCTCCACGTCGATTAATCAAAACTCCAGATGAAATTGAAAAAATGCGCATTGCAGGACGACTGGCGGCTGAAGTTCTAGAGATGATCAAGCCTTATATTAAGGCAGGTGTAAGTACACTTGAACTTGATACCATTTGCCGTAATCACATTGAAAATGTACAGCATGCTATTCCTGCCTGTGTCGGCTATGGTGGCGCTCCTGGACGCCCTGCTTTTCAGCACTCTATTTGTACTTCGGTTAACCATGTTGTCTGCCATGGCATTCCTTCTGAAAATAAAACATTAAAAAATGGCGATATTCTTAATATTGATGTAACTGTGATTAAAGATGGTTATCACGGCGATACAAATATGATGTATGTCGTTGGCGGTGAGACTTCTATTTTAGCTAATCGTCTATGCAAGGTTGCTCAAGAAGCGATGTATCGCGGAATGGCAACTGTGAGAGATGGTTCATATTTAGGTGATATTGGCCATGCAATCCAAAAATATGTTGAATCAGAACGTTTTAGTGTAGTACGTGAATATTGTGGCCACGGTATTGGAACCGTTTTCCATGATGAACCTCAAGTATTACATTATGGTCAAGCTGGAACAGGTATGCGTCTGGAAGCTGGTATGACTTTTACCATTGAACCTATGGTAAATGCAGGCGTATGGCAAACTAAACTATTAGGCGATAAATGGACGGTTGTAACGAAAGACCATAAACTTTCAGCTCAATATGAACATACTATTTTAGTGACTCAAACGGGCATTGAAGTTTTAACTGCACGCCCTGAAGAAGACTTATCTCGCTTCAACTAATAATTTAA
>NZ_JRVL01000240.1:0-10394 GCF_054823985.1 Acinetobacter sp. GN11
GTTTTTAAGATCTTAAGTTATTAAGTTTTTTTAGAAATTTTCTTACCATATATCGCTTAACTATATATCAGCTATATAAACTTCTTTATGCATTACGCGACTATGCACGATAGGCTTGACACGCTTGAGCACAAGCTAGGCATGCTTTAGCACAAACTTGGCAGTGTTCATGCTTGTGTTTGCCGCATTCTGCTGCACAAAGTTGACATGCATGGGCACATAATGGCATCGCTTGTTCAGCTAACTCAGAATGCCTTAACTCTAAAGAAGTACATAACTGACAGATTTCTACACAAGTCAGACAGTGTTTAATGCACTCACGCATCATATGTTCTTCTTGCAAACAGGCGGCTGCACAGGTCTTACAAGCAATCATACATTCTACACAGGCTTGAATTGAGCTAGAGGCTTGGCAAAATAATGAATTATTTGCTTCTTGATTGGTTTGCATATGAATTCTCCTATTCCAAAAGTCTTTATTAAAAAATGGAATATTGTTATGTTTTTCCATTTTATAGATCATTGTTTTAAACAATGGGTATTTGAGATGAAAGGGGTACAAATACCCAATACATAATTAACCTCGTAGTAGAATGTTACATCCAGTTTTTAGCTTAAAAGCACTTATTTCTTGATGATTAGAGCTCTTAATAAAATTTAAGGACTATGTAAAATTTAATTGCATATAATACTTTTGGCTAATTTCTTATTGTGTGAATATTAGGCAAATTAGCAATGTGAACTTTGAAGGACACGAAATGGAAAACGTTAATAAATACGCTCACGGAGCTGAGCATGAAGTCCACATCCATTGCAAACGATCATTAAGCACATTAATACTGAGTATGTTCGTATTAATTACAACTGGTCGTTAAAAGAAAAAGCACCCGAGGGTGCTTTTTCTATATGTGTACTATAAATAGATATGTTTAAGAGACTATAAAACCACGACGTTTTTTGTAGGCTTTACGGTCATAAGAAGGGATATTTGATTGTTGGAGATCAATCGCCAGTTGTTTCTTGCGTTGAAACTGAACTTCATTAAGAAGAGCAGCATAGATTTTGGGTCGGTCAGTTTTAAACTTATCTACATCCAATGGAATCTTATCTTCATTTTTGACAATGTATAGAACAGAGCCATTGCCATTCGTTTCATAAACCGTCCAACCAAGCCGCACAGCATAGAGTCCGGTTTTCTGATTTTTACCTAAATAAGATTTAAAACCATCGGGATGAGGGCGAACATAAGCATTCATCATGCATCCTCCATCATTTGATTTATTTGATGAAAGCGACAATCAATGAAATGATGGGGAGTCAGACATCATATTCAGTAAAATTACGATTTCTAGTTGTTTATATATTGTTCAATTTTAAAATTTCAAGTGAGGGGAAAGCTGTCATTTACTGAGTTATGTAAGCTCAAAAAACTTAAAAAATAGCTGTTTTTTTGAGTAATAAATTTTCAAGTTAATTCCTTGTTTGCAAGAAAGAATAGCTCACTATTCCGTATTTATGTGATCGATTTTGCATATTTAAAATTGATGAAATCGTAAGTGAATTTAAGGTCAGTTTTAGTTAATTGTTTGTTTTAAAAATAAATAATTAAGTTTTAATATTTCTTGTTACAACCATTTTGTCGACAATAGATGTACCTTTTTGACATATTTCGCCTAGCATAATTAAAGAGTTCGTTGCCTATGGTGTCATTTATGTTCATTGGACTTGTGGTCACCATTTTGTTGACTCCAGGCCCAACAAATACATTGTTAGCCTCTGCTGGAATACAGGCAGGAGTGAAGCAGTCTCTTAAACTTATTCCTGCTGAAGTGATGGGTTATCTCATTGCAATTACTTCATGGGGTGTTTTGCTTGAGTCAGTTTCACATTTAATCCCTTGGCTTCCACCTGTATTAAAGTTAATAAGTGCAACTTTCATTCTCTACCTTGCATTTAAACTTTGGGTAACATCAACAAATGACATCAAATTAGACAACCCACTCATTACGCCTAAGGCTTTATTTGTCGCGACACTTTTAAATCCTAAAGCTTTACTCTTTGCTTCTGCTATTTTTCCACATGCAGCATGGGAAGTGTTTCACGTATATTTTATTCATATTGCTGTTTTTTTATCATTAATTACACCCATTGCTTTTTTATGGATTGCTTTTGGAACCGTATTAATTTCAAACAAAGTAACTTGGTTAAACCAACGTAATTTACAACGTACGGCTGCATTTATTTTAACTTTTTTTGCTATGCCAATCGGCTATTCTGCGATTAGCTCATTTTAAATTTAACCCATTATTTATATTAAAAAATTTAATTTTCAGGAGATTTTTATGACAAGATTAAAAGTAATTATCAAGGATCAGTTTGATAAAGAATCAATTGCTTTAGCAAAAGTTCGACCTATGAATGACCACACCCTTGAACTTCATAAAAGCGTTGAACATATTGAAATTGATGATGATATTATTTTACCGAACATGGATTTGCTCTATGAAAACCCTAAAGACGGCAAAATTTATCAACTGATTGGAGCATTCAGCGAGGAATAGCTTTTAAAACATATTTGAAAATAACTAAAAGTAGAATGTGTATTGAGTGTGATTTTCATCGAACAACTTTTAGTTAGAAGTGCTGAAAATAAAGCCAAACTACGTAATAGACACAATTAAAATATTGAAGATCCCAATAAGTTGTGGGACTATGCTTTTTGCAAAAGTGTGACCTAATCCACATTTTTGCATTTCAGGACTAAGTGGTTTTCACTAAGCCCATTCCTTCAATGAGAAGTAGGAATGGGCTTTTTCTTTGCATTTTATTCTTTAAATGTTTCATCTAAAGCTTGCTGAACAGCTTCAATACGTGATTTACACGCTTTATAAGCAGTTATCGATTCTTCAACAATCTTCATTAAATTATCAATATCTGGGCTTTCTTGAGACTCAAGTAATTCGGCATTTTTTTTCAAAATGTCATGGCCGTCTTTAAACGTTAACTCTTCATTCTTCATTTGGAATTACCTGTGTAATATTGGCTTCAATCACACCATCTTGCATTTCAATCGCAATGGCTGGGTTTGAAATTTGATGTATAGAGCGAATTGCCTTTCCTTCTGATCTAACAATTGCATAGCCTTTGGCTTGAACCTGTTTCGGATTTTGTAAAAGGACTTCTTTCATTAAAGATTCAATTTGAGCTAATGAAAATTTAACTTGTTGCTGTGAACTAAACTGAATACGTTCTTTTATTTGGTCAAGTAGGCGATGTGCCGAGTTAAGCTGACCTTGGGCCGAAGATTTAATTTGATGAAGTAGCTGATCATTTTTGCTTTGGTAGATCGTAATTTGATGCTGTGAAAGGAGCTTAATGGTTTGCAGACTATCGACGGCTTCTTGTACGCGTTCCACAATATGGTTGCGAATACCCGCAATTACTTTACTTGGCGTGTCGAATGAACGATGGGCAATTTCATCAAGAATGGTACGGTCTTTTTCATGACCAATACCGACCCAAATGGGTACAGTGCGTTTGCAGAGTAGGGCCGCAAGTTCATAATCATTTAAATAAGCCAAATCATTTACAGATCCACCGCCGCGAATAATTACAATAAGGTCTGGTGTAAATTTAAATGTGCTGGCCCATTGTCTTAAACCCGAACCTAAAGATTCAATCAAGCTAGTTGCAGCGGTGTTCCCTTGAAAAGTAGCGGTGTGATAAACAAAATGGCAAACACCATTTCTCTCTAGCGCATCGGCATCTTTTTTAAAGTCACCTAGGCCCGCAGCATTTTGAGGAGCAATGACTAAAACATTTTGAATGTCAAAAGGAGTAGGGAGGAGTTTGTTCTTGTGAATTAACCCTTCTTGTGTAAGTCGCTCAATAATTTGCTGATAACGTTTAGCAATTTCGCCTAAGGTAAAGCTTGAATCAATCTCTTCAATATTGACCGAAAATCCATATTGAGGATCAAAACGTGCTCTAATTTTAATGAGAACATTTAAATCGCTTGAAATCTCAATACCTGTTTCGCGTTCAAACTTTAAAACGATTTTACTTGCCGAAAATTTCCAGATGGTGGCCTTACAACTGGCAATGACCTTATCAGTCTCTGCATCTTTTTCTGCAAGCTCTAAATAGTAATGACCGCCTTTAATATTTAAATTTCGAATCTCTGCTTTTACCCAGACTGGCTCATCAAAAGCCACACGTATGACTTCCTGAACTGTGCCGAGATATTCACTAAGGGAAAACTGAGGTTCAGACATACGAACTAAACATTAAAAGACTAACCTAGATAGTATAAAAAGCAGCCCACCCAAGGCAATTGTTGTCTGTGAATTTAGGGTTCTGTTTAAAATAAATACAACAATTCAAAAGTTTAATTTTAAATTTAGCTTATTAATCACTAGTTAGTTAAAAAGATAATCTTAATTAAAAAATATAAAACTGATGAATTACAATGAATTGAAAAATAGGGTTTGCTTTATGAAATATATGAGCGTATAAAGCTTACTTCCTTTTGCGGGGTGGAGCAGTCTGGTAGCTCGTCGGGCTCATAACCCGAAGGTCGTTGGTTCAAATCCGACCCCCGCAACCAAAATATTATGCTCTGTGATGTACCACTTTTCATGATGCAAAAATTATGAAAAGCATTAGCTTATAAATAACCCAATATAAAGCTAAATATTAAATTCTAGACTGACTGTCCATACCTTAAATCTAGCGTTCTAATTAAATAACGTCAAATCACATGAGCTCAGTGATGAGTGAATGATTGTGAATATAGTAAATGAGTGGCTAATTGCCACATCCGTAAATGGTAATGAGATTAATGTGAGGATTGTTCCTCATGTGCGTAAGCAAAACTCTCAAGATGGCTATCGTTGGGTCGAAGTTGGTAAGAAAATTCAACTTCAATCTGGTGAAGAAATCGAATTAAACCAAGATGGTAAAAGCTTCTACGCTGGATTTAATCAGCTTTATCGTTTAACTGCGTATTGTTGATAAAGATGTTTAGCCTTAAAGCTAAAAACCTATCTCTTGTAAAGGAGATAGGTTTTTTTTATATCTACATAGATAAAAACAATTAAAGTTATAAAAAGCAAAAACATACCAAATCGATAGAATTATTATTCTAATTATATTTATAACGACCTTAACCCGCTCGCCAGAATTGACGACCCATGACCTTAAAGTTCTTTCCATTTTCTTCGGTTACACGTCGGTCTCTAAATTTTTCATTTAAACTATGCAAAATTAAAGAACCATCTGCTTCTTTAAAAATTTGCTTAATCATCCCTTCGCCTGCAAAGTAAACCGCATAAATCTCGCCATCAATCACTTCAGTTTGAGAGATATCAATACCGACTAAATCTCCATCTTTAATGTAGTCTGTCATGCTATCGCCTTTAGCCTTAATAATGCGCATGCACTCTTGAGCAACTCTTTTTTCTTTAAAGAATGAAGCAGGAAAAGGAATTTTCCCATTAATTGCATCGAAGTGGAACTCGATCGATTCACCTGTACCACAAGAAAAACTAGCTTCTACTACTTCAATCCAGGCATATCGATCGGAGGATTCAGCACTCACAACAGTAGGACTAAATACATCACTTTCTTTAAAAGAGTCTTCTGTATTTCCAGTCGTCAACCAATAACCATCTACACCTAAAAATTGGGCAATGAGTGGAAGAAAAGCAGATTTTAAATTTTTCCCAGACTCTAAAGCTTGGTAGGCAGGCTGAGACATTTTGACTGCTTCTGCTACTTCAGCCTGAGTTTTCTTCGCTTTAATTCTGGAATCTTTTAAACGATCTTTAAGAGCCATAATGGTTACACCAGCAAACTTATAACAAATATATAACTAAAGTTATATCTAGTAAAACAACTATAGTTATTGACTAATAATAACTATAGTTATAATATCAGTTATATCTTCAGATGAATAGATAAAGTTTAAATAGAGTTTGAGACTCTATTTATAGGCTTATCAACGTATTGAGATGGAAGCTAAATTTATTTTGTTTCTCTAAGAGGCAAAATAAAACGGAGATAGCTCAATTATTATTTACAAGTAGGCTATCAAAACAAAAATTGGAATAAAAAAAGCCCGATTCCGTGGATCAGGCTTAATGTTCGTCGATAAAGGGTATCAAGAACATGAAGAATTTAGCAAAGATTGTGAGTCCTAACAAAAGTTTCCGATATACGGCAAAGCCTTATTTGAACTTTTTGGTCAAAAAATTAAAGTGCGAAAAAAGCTTAAATTTAAGTACTTTCATACTTTTTTACAATTTTAGAAAAGGAAATATCTATTTTTAAATTAATGCTTTAAATGCATACCGTTTAGTTATTTCTGTTTGTTGCACCAGATGAAACGTTTTGAACACACATTTGTAGTCATAGCTTAGCTATATTGCTCAAAGAATGGATCAAAACTTCAAGAATAACAAATGATAAAGATACCTTACTAAACGTGTGAGTTGGAGATAGTGAATGACTACAGCAATGCAGAACAGAGCTAAACAACTTAAAAATGCAAAACGTGGAGGATATGCCCCAACAATTGCAAAAGACGTAAACAAATACAAGGTACAAAAAATAAAAAGGGCACTTGAAGAGGCAAGGCAAATTGCAAGTGAGCTTGAAGATGATGCATTCGAATTCGATGATCAAGTCTCTATGCAAAAAGCGATAGGTGCAATCACCGTGATTGAGTTGATTGAACAAGCCTTAAACAGTGCACACTAACACGCTTTAGCATACAAACATTCTTTCTTGGACCCCTGAAAATATGGGGTCAAGAATAAGTTCGTCTTGCGATTTAGCGCGGTTAAAAAAGCGTTAGTGTTTTTTATTGACTGTAATAAAGAAAACTAAGGGTATTGATAAAACCTGAAAAACAACAAGCTGGTAAGAGTGGCGAGTTTTCAAGTTTTACCCTTTAAAGCAGGACAAGATGATGAAAGCAGTTCCAACGAGTGGATTAGCCACATTTTTAGATTTTTATAGCATCGCAATTATGGTGGCTTTAGCCGTCAGCTTAGTTGTCGCAGTTGTGTTGATGATGCGTTTCCCTCGGTCACCGCAAGAATGGATTGTGGGACTGATATGTACAGTCGTTTCAAGCTTAACTGGTGGCTCATTTATTATCATGAAATGGAATTTACATGAATGGGTATCGGACATTTGGGGAATGATCACACTATGTGGATTCTTCTTTATTTGCGGTTTGCCGGGCTGGGCGATTGTGAGATGGATATTTAACTTCATCAATAAACAAGAAGGTAAAACGATTGTGGAAGTCATGAAAGACTTAAAAAAAGCGAAAGATGATCTTCAAAATAGCTAAAACCAGTTTCAATGATATAGGTAAAATAAAATGAATATTGACCAGTACTTAGAAGTAATCATAAACAGAGAAGGTGGATATGTTAATCATCCATCAGACCATGGGCATGCCACTAAATTTGGCATTACAGAGGTAGTTGCTCGATCACAAGGCTATGAGGGTGATATGCGAGATTTACCTTTAGCTGTGGCCAAATCTATTTATAAAAAACAATATTGGTTTGAACCCCAATTTGACCAGATTAATGAAATTAGCCCAGCTATTGCAGAAGAGTTATTAGATACGGCTATAAATTGTGGAGTCAACTTTGCCAAGCCTTTATTACAACGTGCTTTAAATCTGCTAAATAAGCAGGGTAAAGAAGGCTGGCCAAATCTTGCGTTAGATGGTCAATATGGGCCTCTGACTTTTCAAGCACTAAGTACATATTTGAACAGGCGTAATAAAGACGGTGAAACGGTATTACTACGCATTTTAAATATTATGCAAGGGCAGCACTATATCGAAATTACAGAGAAGAACCCAAACTATGAAGACTTCTTTTATGGATGGGTTTTAAACAGAGTATCGTTGTAAAAATTGTAATTAGATGAAAAGATGCTGAATAATAAAAATGCTTTAAAAGTCTAATCATGAGTTAAGGCTTTTAAAGCATAATTCTGAAAAATAATGATTTATTGTGCGATGAGTAAAATTGCAAGTAAAAAGAAAACAGCTCCACTGACTTTATTGAGTATAGAAAAATTATTTCCAGCCAACATCTTTTCTTTAAAAATTGAAGAGAAATTTGCATAGACCAAATGAATTAAGAAACCAATAAAACAAAAGGTTAAAGATAGAACTAAAAACTGAGTTAAAATTTCTTTCTTTATATCAATAAATTGAGGGAATAACGCAATAAAAAACACGATGGTTTTTGGGTTAAGTAATGATGCGAGGAGGCCTTGATAAAAGAGTTTAGATTTACTTACATCCTTATCGCTTTGCTGATCAGTGATTAAATCTTGCGATGGCGTTTTTTTACTGAAGTTTTTATATCCCAGATACATTAAATAAAATGCACCAATAAATTTTAAAACCGTAAAAATAGTAGGGTTACTCGTAATAATAAGACCTACACCACTAGCGGAAATTACAGCAATTACAAACATACCAATAATTAAGCCGCCAATACCGAATAAAGCGGTTTTAACACCATAATTGATTGAATTTGTGACAGTAAATAAAACACCTGGGCCGGGGCTTAATAAGGTAAGAAATGCAATTGTTATAAAGACTAAAAGACCGCTCACGCTGATATATCCTATTTATCAATTGAGGCAAGATTGTGGGATTACTTTAAATGAGAAAATAGGTTATGTATACAGACTGTTATGTATATTTAAGACTTAAATAGATTAAATATTTAACATATGCATTTATATAAATAGGTCGGGTATATAAAGAGCTTAATACGCAAAGCAACATAAACATACAACCCCAACTACAGGGGCTGTTAGTATGCTAAGCCTATACCTCAAGAAATATACAGCATGACGAAAAAAGAACGGCAGTTTAAATCTGGCGAATTTCGATTTTCCTTTTTATCGTTTAAATATTGGGGTCTATGGTTTGTAGCTTTTATTTTAATGTTATTCGCGATGTTACCTTGGGCTATTCAATGGCGTCTCGCCGATCTTCTTTCGAAAGTCGCATGGAAATCTTTGGGTTCAAGAAGAAAAACAACACTACGTAATTTAGAAGCATGCTTTCCTGAAAAAACACCTATGCAAATTGAAGACAAAGCTAAACAGGTTTTTGTTGATACTATAACGGGTGTATTTGAAGCTTTAAATGCTTGGTACAGCCCAAACTGGTTTAAAAGCCGCGTTCATATAGATGGATTAGAGAACTTAACTAATAATCAGGAAAATGGCGTACTTCTATTAGGTACGCATAGTACGCTTTTAGATGCTGGTGGAGCCGCTTGTACCTTATTTTTTAATATGGACGTGGTTTACCGACCTCAAAACAATCCCTTTTTAGATTTTCTGATTCATCGTAGCCGTGCAAAAGTCTATAAAAACCAAATTGCTCGAGACAACATGCGAGGGCTTATTCAAAACCTTAAACATGGTCATGCAATATGGTATAGCCCAGATCAGGATTTTGGTTTAAAACAAGGTGTAATGGCTTCATTTTTTGGAATACAGGCGGCTACTGTGACCGCTCACCGCAGACTGATGGACATTTCAAAAGCAGCAGCTGTACCTTTGTACTTTTACAGAAGTGGCAATATCAGAAACCCTCAATATCATGTTCTCGTGGAACCTAAATTAGAAAATTTTCCGAGTGGATGTGAAGTGAGTGATGCGGAAAGAGTCAATAAAATTATTGAGAATCAAATTCGGATTGCCCCTACACAATACATGTGGTTCCATCGACGTTTTAAGACACGTCCTGCTGGTGAACAGAAGTTTTATTGATGGTCTTAAGGGCAGTAGAAAAGTGACTGCTTTCAATTAAAATGCAACAAAATTTGATTTTTAAATGGAAGAAATATTAATGAAATCAATATTAAATAGGGAAGTGTAAGAGCATCAAAGTTTTCAGGCTTGAATTATTTTGAATATCGTTTGCAAATGCTTCTGAAGCGTGTATTATCGAGAATAACTAACAAAATATTCTTGTCATCATAAATTTCTATTTGCGCAGTTTTATTTATAATCTTCGGGTTCTTCTAGATATTTAAGTTTTGACGTCTATTTTTTAGTTAAATTGGTTCCACCAATAATAAGTTATAATATTTTAAGATTCAGGATTAACATATGTCTACTACTACTGGTACAGTAAAATGGTTCAATGAAACTAAAGGTTTTGGTTTTATCGTGACTGAAGATGGTAAAGATATCTTTGCTCATTTTACTGATATTCAAACACAAGGTTTTAAAGTTCTATTGGAAGGTCAACGTGTTGAGTTTACCGTAGTACAAGGTAAAAAAGGCCCACAAGCTTCAAATATTGTGATTCTTTAAAATTCATAATTAAATAAATT
>NZ_JRVL01000241.1:0-3546 GCF_054823985.1 Acinetobacter sp. GN11
CCACGTCTAGTTTTAGGTTTTAGTTTTTTGGGTCTTGTTGCTTGTGGCGCACAAAAAACAGAAGAGACCATCCCAAAACAGTCTGAACAGCAACAACTCCGAATTGCTGTCGTTGCCAATGGCACTTCAGGTAGTTTGGACTTTATTGGTGTGCCACAACTGATTTCACAAGATCAAATTTTTCTACAAGCCTTAAAGCAAAATAACATTGAATTAAAGTGGGAACCTGTGACCACCGCTGCTGTAGCAACTCTGGTTAATGAAAGTTTTCTAAATAATAAAATCGATTTTGCTTTTTACGGAAACCTTCCTGCTGTAGTGCTCAATGCAACAGGCGTTAAAACGCAAATTGTTGTACCTGGAGGTATCGGTAATAACGTCTACCTTATTGTTCCAGAAAATTCACCTATTAAATCTATTGAGGAATTAAAAGGTAAAAAAATTGCCCTACATCGTGGACGTCCGTGGGAAATTAACTTTGGGCAACTCATACAAAGTAAAGGATTAAGCTTAAAAGACTTTCAAATTGTGAATTTAAACCCTCAAGCTGGGGCCGCTGCTTTATCTGCTAAAAGTGTAGATGCCTTTTTTACCTTAAGTGATGCGCTTACTTTGCAAGATCGCCATCTGGGTAAAATCATTTGGTCATCACAATCTTTGCCAGCGGACTGGAAAATGCGTGCCGAACTCTGGGGTAGCAAAAGCTACATTGAGCAACATCCAGATACTACTCAATTACTTGCTGATGCGACAGTACGTGCAATGGACTGGATTGCGCACCATCAAGATGAGTTTCAGCAAAGTCAAACTAAGTTTGGCCAACCTCTTAGTGTGATTCAACGTGAAAGCCAGAATACGGCAAGCACATGGCAACAAGACTGGTCTCCAGACTATCAAGTCGACTTTCTGAAACAGCATTATTCAAAAGTCATTAATCACGCAGTGAAAAATCAGCTTATTCAAACCCCAATCAAAGCAGATGAACTGTTGAATCCGAAGTTTACCCGTCAAGCAATTCAAAATTTACAGACTAATCATGCTTCAAATAAGCAGGGAAACTAGACAATGAAAATACTAGTAAAGCCACTTATTGAGCAAAATAACGTTTTATTTAAAACCCCACTCGGTAAGAAATTTTCTTCTAAAAAGGTGTATGGGCTGCTCTCTGTGATTTCACCCTTATTAGTATTACTCATTTGGCATTTGATTAGTTCTTTACAGATTTTCCCAACCCAAATTTTGGTGCCGCCTAAAACTGTCTGGAATACTTTCATTGCGTTGTTACAAAGCGATGAGCTTCAAATGCATCTCAAAGATAGTCTTTCTCGTCTATTTTTGGGATTTTCTATCGCAGCAATTAGTGCAATTGCTTTTGGTATTGCCTATGGGGCAAATACTCTCTTTCGCAATTACACCTATATTTTATTTAACGTTTTTTATCAAATTCCGATCTTTGTCCTTATTCCTATTTTTATTCTAGTTTTTGGGATTGGTGAATTATTTAAAATTTTACTGATTATAAAGGCCTGTTTTTTTCCAATAGCGTTAGCAACAGCCGATGCAGTCAAAAATATTCCCAAAAAATATATTGAACTAGGACAAATCTACAAGCTTAAAACACGAGCTTGGCTCAGGCTTATTATTCTTCCATCCATACTCCCGCCGTTAATTGGTGGTCTACGAATTGCACTTGGTCGTGCATGGCTGATTTTAGTTGCCGTTGAACTACTGGCAGCTGGAACGGGTATTGGGCAAATGATGGAACTAGGGCGTCAAATGTTGCGATTAGATGTTGTGATGGTTGGTGTGTTTATCACAGGCTTAGTGGGCTTTGGTTTAGATAAAGTTTTACGTTTAGTGGAACAACGCTTTATCTCACCTGCGCTTAGTTCGAGGGAGAAATAATGTCTCAGCGTTCATTTACTTTAAAACAGACATGGCAACGGCCAATTATTTTAGTACAAGGCTTAGTACTACCATTACTGTTATTAGGCTTATGGCAATATAACTCAAGCTTAGGTGCCAGTCATGCCTATGCATTTGTTCCTTTACAAAACATTTATTTCGCATTTATTAAATTGCTTGAAACAGGTGAATTGTGGCTAAACACCTGGGGAAGTCTTAAAAAAGCTGGAATAGGTTTCATATTGGGTTCGATAAGCGGCTTAATTTTAGGTACTTTGCTCGCCTATTCAAAGGTTTTAAATGCTTTAGTTTCTCCACTATTTAATAGTATTCGACAAGTACCGTTACTGGGCTTAACACCCTTAATTGCCTTATGGTTTGGCAATGGAGAAGAAGCGAAAATCTTTATTATCGCGCTTGCCTCGTTTTTTCCATTAGTGATCAATACGTTTCAGGGCCTCAGCCACAATGATGCAAAATACGATGAGATCGCACGTATTTATCAATTTTCATTCTGGCGCAAATTTAAAAAAATACGCCTTCCCCAAGCTCTACCCCATATTTTAACTGGTTTAAATTTAGCCGTGCCATTTACTTGGATCACCACGACAGCAAGTGAGTTGCTATTCAATGCGGGTGCGGGACTCGGCAACTTAATGATGAAAGCCGAGATTAACGCTGAAATGGATATTCTGTTGGTTTGCGCTATAACAGTTACCCTTTGTGGGGCCTTTATGACGGCAAGTATTCATCTTATTTCAAAACGCCTGCTGCAATGGCGTACCTAATTTGTCTTTTTAAAAAATATTGTTAGGAATTTATATGTCTTTCTCTCTACTTTCTATTAAAAAACTCAATAAATCTTTTCAACGTGATCAAAATACTTTGACCGTTTTAGATGGTATTAACCTCAACATTGAGCAAGGTGAATTTATTTCGATTGTTGGCAGTAGTGGCTGTGGAAAATCAACACTACTACGCCTCATTGCTGGATTAGATCAGGACTATGACGGTGAAATTCTACTAAATCAAACCCAGATAAAAGGCACAGACTTAAAGCGCGGCTTAATTTTTCAAGAGCATCGATTACTTCCGTGGCTTACTGTTTTTGAAAATATCCATTTAGCGCTTGAAGAAACTCCTCTCACCCGTGAAGAGAGAAATTTACGGGTAAATGAACACATAGAAATTGTCGGGCTGAAGGGGTTTGAAAAGGCGTATCCACATGAGCTTTCTGGTGGCATGGCACAACGTGTTGCAATTGCCCGCGGACTCGTCAATAAACCCGATATTCTACTTCTGGATGAACCTTTTGGTGCTTTAGATGCCATAACACGGAGTCACTTACAAGCTGAACTTCAACGTATCTGGCAACATGAAAAAATCACCATGATTTTAGTGACTCACGATATTGAAGAAGCTGTCTATCTTGGAGACCGAGTAATTGTGATGTCGGCTCGACCAGGAAAAATTAAAGAAATTATTCAAGTTCCGTTGACACATCCTCGACATAAAGAAAGTGAGCTGTTATTTGGTTTTCGCAATCAGGCACTTAATATGCTAGATCACACTGCATAATTAATTTGAATATTGATCGATATTAATATGATTTAGGAAACAGATAATATCGTGATATTAATA
>NZ_JRVL01000242.1:0-19039 GCF_054823985.1 Acinetobacter sp. GN11
TTTTGGCCGTAGCCAGAAGATTGAAGACACCACCATGGGCTGGCGCTTTATTAACCCTAAACTTAAAGAATTGTATGGTGTAGACACCATGCCCCAGACTGCCGAAAACGTCGCTGAACAGTTCAACGTAAATCGTGCAGATCAGGACCAGTTTGCCTTGGTGAGCCAACAACGCACCGCAAGCGCGCAAGCCAAAGGCTTTTTTTCTAAAGAAATCGTGGCAGTTGAGATCCCTCAGCGTAAGGGTGATGCTGTTGTGATTGATACCGATGAACATCCACGTGCATCAACCACCCTTGAAGCTTTAAGTAAACTTAAACCTGTTGTCAAAGCAGATGGTTCTGTGACTGCGGGGAATGCTTCAGGCATTAACGATGGTGCAGCAGCTCTACTGATTGCTTCTGATGAGGCAGTTCAGGCTTATAACTTAAAACCGCGTGCCAAGATCATTGCTTCAACAGCAGTGGGTGTAGAACCCCGCATTATGGGTTTTGCTCCGGCACCAGCCATTAAAAAACTACTTAAACAAGCCAACCTGACTTTAGATCAGATGGATGTGATTGAACTTAACGAAGCTTTTGCTGCACAAGCTTTGGCAGTGACCCGTGATTTAGGCTTGCCAGACGATAGCAACAAAGTAAATCCAAACGGTGGTGCAATTGCATTGGGTCATCCGCTTGGTGCATCAGGTGCGCGTCTAGTGACTACAGCCCTAAACCAGCTTGAACAAACAGGTGGTCGTTATGCCTTGTGTTCAATGTGTATTGGTGTAGGCCAAGGAATTGCATTGATTATTGAACGTGTTGAAGCACATTAAGGAGAAACAAATGCCATCTTTTCAATCTGCCGATGCACAAATCAACTATCAAACCTTTGGTGAGCCGTCTTCCCTGGCTCTGGTGTTTTCCAATTCTTTGGGCACCAATTATGGCATGTGGCAAAAACAGTTTAATGAGTTAAAAGATCAATTCTTTGTGATCTGCTATGACACACGTGGCCACGGTTCATCATCTACGCCTGACGGCCCATATACTGTAGAGCAATTAGGTGAAGATGTTGTCCGTTTACTGGATCATTTGAATATTAGCAAAGCTGCTTTTTGTGGTATTTCTATGGGTGGTTTAACCGGTCAATGGCTTGCGATTCACTACCCTGACCGTTTTAGTCATGTGGTTGTGGCAAATACTGCCGCTAAAATTGGACAAGAACAGGCATGGCTTGACCGTGCAAAATTAGTACGTGAGCAAGGTTTACAACCAATCGCAGCTACAGCAGCTTCGCGATGGTTTACAGATCCCTTTATCCAAAGTCATCCTTCAATCGTCAACAACCTGTGTAACGACTTAAGTGCTGGCAGCGCAATGGGTTATGCCAATTGTTGTGAGGCTTTGGCTAAAGCGGATGTCCGTGAGCAGTTAAAAGACATCAAAATTCCTGTATTAGTCGTTGCTGGTACTCAAGACCCTGTAACGACTGTTGCAGATGGTGAATTTATGCAGCAACACATTCCACAATCAAAACTTGCAGAGATAGATGCTTCTCATATTTCCAATGTCGAGCAGCCAGAAGCTTTTAATAAAATCCTAAAGGATTTTTTATTAGGTTAGTTTTAATGATTCAAAAAAAATGGCCTATAACGGCCATTTTTTGAATATGCATTTAGTTTTTAAAATTAATACCGAATCATTACCGATTTTAATTCAGTGTAATCTTCAATAAATGCATCCGAAAACTCTCTACCAATTCCTGAAGCTTTAACTCCGCCAAATGGAACTGACGGATCTAAGAAAGTATGCATATTGACCCACAAGGTGCCTGCTTCAATCTTAGGAATTAAACGCAAAGCTTTAGATAAGTCATTTGTCCAAATACTTGCGGTTAAACCAAAACGAGATTGATTCATGAGCTGAATAAGCTCTTCATCAGTTTCAAACGGCATTAACCCAACCACTGGTCCAAAGGTCTCCTCTGAAAATAATGGATCATCAGTATTTTTGAAGGAAATCAAAGTCGGCTGCACAAAATATCCAGTCTGATCTAAAACCTCACCCCCTGCAATAATCTGGTTGTTTGCTTTTGCCATATCTAAATAATGTTTCACTTTATGAAAATGTGGCTGATTAGACAATGGGCCAAACATGCTTCCCTCATCCATAGCCGATCCAATTTTGAAGCTTGAAAGTGCTTTAGAAAGTTTCTCTACTAATTCATCATATTTTGTATGGTGTACAAGAAACCGCTCTGGAGATGCGCAAACTTGACCTTGATGCACAAAAGTTGCTTGCAATAAAGTCGGTAAAATCTCATCGATATTTGCATCAGCCAAGATAGCTATCGCATTTTTACCACCTAACTCTAGACTTACACGGGTTAAATCACTGCTCATCGCGAGCTTACCAATGGCGATGCCTGTTGGTACTGAACCTGTAAATGAGACTTTCTTAACTAACGGTGATTCAATTAAATATTGTCCTGTATCGCCCTTACCCGTAACCACATTAATCACACCAGCTGGAATACCTGCCTCGATGGCAAGTTCGGCTAACCGTAATAAAGATAAGCTAGCAAACTCACTTGGTTTAAGCACAATGGTACAACCTGTGGTTAAGGCTGAGCCAATTTTCCAAACACCAATCATCAGTGAAAAATTCCAAGGCACAATTCCTGCAACCACACCAATCGGTTGTCTTAAAGTAAAGGCCGTATATTTTTCACCTTGCATAGAAGGAATAGAGGGCTGCATGGTTTGACCATTAATTTTGGTTGCCCAACCAGCAAAATATCTTAAGAAAATAACAGATTGTGCTACTTCAAGATGACGGGAAATATTGATGAGTTTTCCAGTAGATAACGACTCAAGCTGAGCAAGTTCTTCACCATATTGCTCAATTAAATCTGCCAACTTGTTCAGTTTAACGCCACGTTCATACGGTGTAGTTTCAGCCCAAGTATTTTGAAAAGCATGTTCAGCACTTTTTACCGCACTATCTACATCTTGTTGACTACCAATACTAATTTGAGCAACAACTTGTTCAGTCGATGGATTCACAATATCCACTTTATCTAAAAGCTCGGCAGCAACTAATTTTCCATCAATAAAATGTCCATGTTGACGTGCCATAAATTGCTGTACGCTTTCTAAAATCTGAACTTCACTCATTTTTTATTTCTCTCAATTTATTTAAAAGGATCAATTAATAGACGTATTGCAGAATCAACTGGGCATATAAATTGGTTTTGTCATCATAATTTTGAGTGCCACCACTGTGGATATCATGCTTTGGCTTATACAGCCCGATCAGCGGAATAACGGTGAGATTGTTATTGACTGACCAAACTGAAAACACATCCAACTCATGCCCATCGACGTTTGCCAATGCCTTATTTACGGTTTGAAACTTATAAGCCAATGCACCCAGCATAAAATTTTCTTTAAAATTCATCATGTAAGAGACTTGGTGGATATCAGCATTTTTATTGAAGGGTCCTGCATAATTTCCAGCGACTTCTCCCTGAAACCATGTTCCAAATCCAACTGTATTTCCATAAAACATAGGGTCGTATTGGTCTGAAAAATGACTAAAACGGTAGCCTAATGAGGGCGTATATTTTGCAGATAAAAAGTTATAGTTCAGCGCTAAGTAGCCAGCATTTTCGTGGCTATCTTTTTTATCTTGAACCACAAACTCAGTTTTAACTTGTAGCTCTGGTAAAGGTTGATAATTCAGACGTAAAGCATAATTTTTAAGATCTTCGCGCCCTGAAACCTCTTCAGCATCTTCAAGATCTAATACATTTAAGTAAGTGAACCCAACGCCCTTATCTTTAAGCTGATACATCAGATCGGTTACAAACAGTTCTGGGGAAAATTGTGCTTTATTGTCTGAATTTAGATAAGCCAGCTTTAGGGTTGTATTCTCTTGCGGTTTGTATTGAAGCAAACTGGTAAAATCAAAGCTTCGACGAGCTGCCAGATAATATGCTCCGCCCCGATCTAGTGTGCCATCCGCAGGCACTTTACCAAGATTTAACGCATCACCCGCAATGAAGAACCCATCACCAATCATGATATTTTGTCGACCGATACTTAAATCATAGGTCGTTAACTCATCTTTATTGGTGCCATCTTTAAAACCAATGATCCATTCATTCGCATCTGTTTTACGTTCTTTGCCATTACTATTTTGGCCAGCGTCACCATCACCAAATGTTGCCGAGCTAATACCGCTCAAGCTTGCATAGAGCTGATTGTTTTTAAAGGTGTATTGTCCTTTCGCACCATATTTAAGGTGGCCTTCTTGCCAATTGATTCTTTCATCATCTAGGTTTTCGCCGTTATAGCTTTTACCGCTACTAAAAGCCCCAAAAGTTGCTTCAAAAGTCGGTTTAATTTCAAACTCACCAGCATGCACAGTTGAAAAAAATGAGACAAAGAGAGTCCCTCTCACAACCTGAGAAAATAAATTTTTCATTGAGAAATTCCTTTTTGCGAACGACTTACCCACGCTCAGCTATGGGTAACTAACTCGTTACCCATTCTGGCTTATTCACATTTTTAGTGATGGTTGTGCTGTGTGTTTTGCTCTTCTTCACCCAAGTTTAAAGTCGGGGTGTTGTCAAAGAAGTTCCAAGGTTTGATGAGTGTATTCACCCACTCTGTCGGCATGATTGGCCACTCTTCAGCACGTGCCACATGCGTTGTACCTGTTGTCATCCACACCACAAGGTCTTTATTTTCAATATTCTCATTGTTGCCAATGAACTGTCCTAACCCTGTATCATGAGTTGAACGGTTTGAATATTTCCCTTCAGGGTAGCGTTCGTCTGGATTGTACTGAGTCACCCAAATTTGCTTATCCATAAAGTTCAAACGTTTAAATAACCATTCATCTTTAGAAAAATTGGCTCCTTTCGCCACAGGATGCGTTCCACCTGCAAACGGAATCAATTGGTAAGAAACAGGATTACCTAATTTGTTTTCCTTGTTGAAATTCGTGAGTAACCGAATGGTAGACGGATCAAATTTTTCAGCTGCATTTTGCTCATTCGTAATGACTTTACTATCGATTTGCATTGAGCTTGTACGAACACCACCTTTGTCATTGGCTTTCACCACAGGGTCCATATGCATAAAGCTATTATTTTCTCCATCTACATCCATATCTAAGCGGAAGTTATAGATGTGTTGATGTGTTGTACCCACAATATTATGGTCAATTAAAGTTCCATATTTAGTGTCTTCTTTGGCGGTACTGTCATGCATAGTCCGTGATTTAACGCCTTTCACAGCTTCAATACCTGTAGCACCCGCATTAATCCCAATCACACCGTTTTGGGCAAATACCCAATCAAACATGTAATCATAGTTTCCAACTGTACTAATCCAGCGCACCACCAGTTCACGGCGGGCCTCACTCGCATCTTGATTACCAAAAATTTCGTGATGTTTATATTCAGGTCCGGCATATCGCTCAAAAATGGCAATTGCATTTGGAATTACTTGTGGCTGGCCTTTATAGTCTGCGATCACAGCATCAAGTAAAACAGCGTTGTCGGGTGCATCTGTTCCAGGAAGAATAGATGAGGTCAGCGTACCCATACCATATTCGCCAGAGTCTAAATAAGATTTGAAGTACCACCCAATATCAGGGTCGCCATATGGAACCACCATCCCACCCAAGTTGCCTTCATACATGACTTTACGCTTCACACCTTTGTCTTTATAAGTCACGGTTGAAAGCTGTAAGCCAACACGAGAATCTAACGCTACATGCAAACACCAGTTACCCCAATGTATGGTTTGACCTGTAATGCTAAAGTTCTTACCCTCAGGTTCAGTAATATTGAGTGGTTTTAGCTTACTTGCTACGGGCTTATTCGACATATAAGGTCGATTTGCCATTGGCACAGGAATGATCGCGCCTTCTTCAATCTTAATAATTTTTTCTTTATCTAAATCAACTACAGCAACTAGATTCTCAATAGGATGCGCCCAATAGTTACCATCTCCTGTGTCTAGGTAAGCGACAACTTTTAATATATTGAGTTGTTTATCAAGTCCATCTTTACCACCAAAATATCCAACGGTCAGTGGTGTAGCAATCACTTTCTTCACATCGGTAATGCCGCGTTTGCGTAAAGCGTCTCGATACTCTTTACTTGTCTCAATTACGCGTTGTACGGCTTCAAAATTATCCAGAAGCACCATTCCATGAGTGTCTTTAAGTACATTCCATTTGGTGACTTGTTGAGTGTTAAGATTAACTTCACCTTCAATCGCTTGATTGCCCTTTAACAAAATAAATGAGGCAATACGATCTTCCTTAAATTCTTTGTGATTAATAAAGTAATCCCAAACTTTTGCTTTTTCAGGCTCTTTAAGCTTTAACTCGGCAAAACGCATATTTTTATAGGCATATTTCGAGTGGTTAATCGCATCAAATGTCTTTTTAATTTCGTCAGAATTTAAGCTATTAAGAGGATGAAAGGTATTTTCAACTTTAAAAGTTTGATCTAAACCAGACTGAAATACTTCATTAAAAAAGTCTTTTCCAATAACAGGTTTACCATCTTTAATTAATAAAGGCACGCTGAGCTTGAAAGGTTTGCCATTCACCAAAACCTGATCTGAATTGGGTTTGGCTCGAACCACCATAGAACCTTTGGTGATCATATAAGTATTGGTAAAATCATCTTTTACAACTTTGGCGCCCTGCTCACTCATGTTTTGATAAAGTGAGACCATTTCGGCCTTTCCACCATGAGCATAAGCTTGAGTATTTAATCCCCAAAAGCTTGCAGCGATTGATAAGTTAAGTGCCAGTATTTTTTGTATGTCATTCAATAATCGTTGTTTACGCATGGGTTTCATCCTTTTCATCTTTCCCTGAACTATCTGAATCAGACAGTTAAAATGCACTTTCCTGTGAGTGAAATTCATTAGACCAACTTAATAGTTTTATGGTTATTAAGCTTATCTAACCTGCTCTAATGAATTTAATTTCAACACAGTTACATAGGGCTAGCTTGTTCAAGAATGACGTCGGATTTGTCTAAAAATGACATTGAGAGATGAAAGAATTACACCGACATACCCTCTCTAAATTCTTTAGGAGAAATACCATAAGTCTTTTTAAAGATTTTTGAAAAATGAGCACCGTCCCAAAAACCCCATTTCAAGGCAACTTGGGTAATTGAGCTTTGTTTATTTCTTTTATCAAGCAAATCTGCTTTGACTTTTTCTAGGCGTTTGAGCTGGATATATTTGTTAATAGATAAATTTTCTTGAAGAAATAAACGGTAGAGATGACGTAGCGACACCCCAATATGCTCTGCAATTAATTTTGGTGTTAAATCTGGTTTTGCTAAGTTTTCTATAATATATCGCTCGGCTTTTTCCATTAGATTATTGGAACTATTTATATTTTTATAATTGATTGTGGGTTTGATTAAAGCAATTAACGCATCTTCAAAAGCATTACCATCTTCGGTTGCGTACCAAAGTTTAATGTTTTCAGCAGACATATTTTTCAAAATATTCTTGAGCAAAAAACCACTCATATTTTGAGTAATCAGTTTTCCAAAATATTCGGTACTAATATTTTCTTTCAGTAATTTTTCACGCGACAGATGGACTGAAATCTGACTTACCAAACCTTGCGGATACATCGAAATAGTTTCGACCGGATCGACCAACACAATATCGCCTTCATTTAGGCTTAGCGTTTCATTTTTATACTCGAGCAGCATTTTCCCCGAATACTGCAAAATCAAAAAACAAAAACGATTATTCACTCGATCGATTTCATCGGCTTTTCGGACAATCTTATTTGCATTATTTCTAATGAACGCAATTTCGGTATCGCCCAATAAAAAGCATTGAACTTCCCCAATGAATAAATTACGGGTGCCGTCAAAATCTGTTTCAAAATTTCCGCAAACACTCTTGATATGGTGTGTCCAATTCAACAATGCATCACTTACATATTGGTTCATCCCTTACCTCTCTATACATGTGCAACCGCTCAAAATTTTGCGTTTGTGGTGGTGCACTGTCTTGGCTTATTTGCAATCATGTTTTATTGATAAACAAATTGTGTGCCAAAAATTCCTTATCCTTGGAATTGTTTTGATGATAGTCAGCTAGATGTAAAGAAGCTGATAAATCAATTCAATTTATCAGCTTAATGGGACTTATGCTACTCCTGCAAAATCTCGCAGCATGGTAATAAAAATATCCTTTTGTTCCTCAGAATACTTTTTAAACACCTCATTTTGATGGCTATCGGCAATATCAAACAAATACTGTGCTGTTTGTTTACCTTTCTCGGTCAATGCATACAAATTATCGTGATCAACCAATAACCCTTCAAATTTTAGAATTTCAGCCGATCTTTCAACTTCTTGCATTGGCATAGCAATATCACGCGGTAAATCTTCCTTACTTGAAGCAGTACCACTGGCTAAAACGAGTAAAAGACGTGATTCACTGGTACGAAAACCAGAAGCCATTTGCTTAGGAATATAGTCGGTTTGATAGGCTTTAAAAGCACGACTCATCAAATAGCAAACATTGTTATATAAGTGCCCATAATGTGTTTGGTCTACGCCGTTCTCTTCAGTTTGCTTAACTTGAAGGCTTGGATGCGGCATGACACAAGAATATGCGCCTTGATGGTAGACCAGTGGGCTTCGACCTTGATCATGGAAACGAACCACCTTACCAACAATAATCCAGTGGTCACCACCTTCGATCACTTGATAGCGTTCGCACTCAAACACCGCAGAACAATTTTCTAAAATGGGTGCACGTCCTGCGCCAAGTTGAAAATTTGTGTCGGCGAATTTATCTATATTGCGTCTCGAGAACTTATTAGACAGCTCAATTTGGGTGCCCGATAAAATATTGACTGCAAAATGTGTCGCCTCTTCAAATACTGAAAAACTTGAAGACTTTTTATCAATACTCCACAAAATAAGTGGTGGGTCGAGTGACACCGAGTTAAAACTATTTGCGGTTACACCGACTTTCTCACCTTGTGCATTTTGTGCAGTAACAATGGTAACGCCTGTTGCAAAATTTCCTAATGCTCGTCGGAACTGTAGTGGATCGACCGTAAACTCATCTATTTGTTGTAATACATTCATCATCTTTCTCCTAAACCTTCTCTTACATCCATATAAATCGCGAGAGCATTAGATATCTAAAACTAGTCTCGGTGTTTTAGAGCGTGAACAGCACACCAATATTTGTTCATTGCTGGCTTTTTCTTCATCAGTAAAATAAACATCTCGATGATCAGGTTCGCCTTCAATTACATCGCACATACAGGTTCCGCATACGCCTTGCTCACAAGACATTTCAATGTCGATGCCTTCTTTAGCCAAAGCCTGCAAAATGGTTTCACCAGCTTCAACCATAATGATTTTTCCGCTACGCTCAGCCACCACCTCAAATGAATCTCCAGAGGTGTCTGTTTCGACTTGGAAATATTCTTTGTGGATTTGCTGCTCAGGAAAATCGTGAGTCGTGGCAAGGTTAATCACCCAGTCCATGAAACCGACTGGACCACAGGTATAAATATGGCTTTCCGAGTTAATATCTTTAATGGCAGATTCAAAAAACGCTCTGTGGCTTGCACCTTCGGATTTAAAATGGAAGGTTGTATATTTTGCTAACTCACCATTTTTAATTTCATCAACAAAAGCGCAGTTTTCAGGGCTAGCACCACAGTAGTGAAGCTCAAATGATGTGCCTTCAGAGGCAAGTTGATATGCCATTGTGATTAACGGCGTAATTCCAATTCCACCACCAATCAATACACTGTGTTTGGCTTTTAAAAGTGGAAATAAATTTTTCGGCTCACTGACCTGAATTTGCATGCCATCTTTAATTTCATCAAAAGCCGAGACTGAGCCACCACGTGATTCAGGGTCACGCAAAATTCCAAGGCGGAACTTACCTTCGTCATTTGGATTTTGGCAAAGTGAATATTGGCGCACCATGCCATTTGGTAAATGCACATCAATATGCGCACCCGCTTCAACTTTTGGCAATGTTGCAGAAGTTGCAGATTCAAATTCCATGACTGCAATATTTCCACCTTCAACATGGCGATTTTTAACGACAACATCATAAAGTGTAGTCATGATTTAACTCCCTTTTCATACGTAAGCTACGTGCTTAGCGCATGAATAAACCACCGTTAATATCCCATGTTGCACCAGTCACAAACCCCGCATTTGGACTCGCGAGCAACCCACAAGTTTCAGCAATAAAATGCATACTTCCTAAAGCTTTAACCGGAATATTCTGGATGAACTGTTCCATTTTTTCGTCAGACACCACACTATGAACGATGGGTGATTCCATTGGCCCCGGTGCAATCGCATTGACTGTTACACCTTTTGCAGCAAATTCTTTAGCAAAAATTTTGGTTAAAGTGACAATGGCACCTTTGGTTGCCGCGTAGTGTGCACCTGTTGCAGTACCACCATTTTGTCCTGCTAACGAGGCCATATTAATGATGCGTCCATAGCCTTTCTTAGCCATATATTGGCCAATAATTTGGCAAGCTTGAAAGGTGCCGCGTTGGTTGACTTGAGTCACCCAATCAAAATCGGCTGCGGTAATTTCTAATACCGGAGTTGCCTTGGTGACAGTTGCATTGTTAATCAACACATCAAGTTTAGAAAATTTCTCTTCAATCCATTGCACGGCAGCATGAAAATCTGCTTCGACCGAAATATCTAATTTCAAGGGAAACATATTTTGTGCATATTGACTTTGTGCCTTAGCGTTTTCGGCTTTTTCAAGCGTACTCGCTGACAAAATCACTTGATGGCCTTGGCTCGCAAAATATTCAGCAATGACATTACCGAGTCCAGAAGCAGCACCTGTCACTAAAACAACTTGTTTCATGTTACCGCTCCTAAAGAATGTAGCTAATACCAGCTAAGGTATCGGTTGAGTTAACCAAGTTAATGATTTTACGGTTAATCTTAAAGCCTGTAGCCGCATCACGCGTCAAATGGTAAGTAATATCTGCGGTGTAATGCTTGAGGTTTTCTTTACGGAATTCACGTAAGTTTTGAGCACAACGCAAAACGATTTCATTATCTTGGTCTTGAATAACACGTACACGAGAAACACTACGCACAGTATTTGCTTTAGGCGCTGTAGAAATCGCTTCACCATTTTCAAGACGCTCTACACGTAAAGTACGCATATGGTTATCGTCATAGGCATAATTTAAGTTGTTTTCGTAGTCAGTTAGGTTTGGGTCAATCGGAATGATATAAACGCCTTTTTCATTCCATAAATTGAGCCATTCACGATATTCACTATGGTCTAACATATCTGCTTCAGCCCAGATGAAAGCAGTGACTTCATTTAATAATTGCAGATTCATATTCATTGCTCTCTCCTTAAGCCGTCATCATCTTTTTCCACTGCTGATATGCTGCACGCATACCTGTTTCAGCACTGACATCACTTTTTAAACCATCCTCGGTTTGCACTTCGCCCGGTAAACCGCGGTTCAACATGATCCATAAATCATTGCCTGCATTGGCGCCGTGTTGTACGCGTTCCCAAGCTTCGGAATCATCTGGCGTACCAAAACCAAATGGGCCTTGGAAATGTTCATGCAAACGTAAGCGATATTGGTTGGCAATTTGCGGACCACCATCCATCGTAATCACCGAGTGATGAATTTCTGTTTCAGCAACTGAAATTGGCTGCAACACACGGAAGAACGCCATTGAACATGCAATATTCGGGAATAAATTTAAGTTAAAGCCAGAACCACCAACTGCACGCACAATACGGCGTACTTCTAATTCTTCATGACCTTCTTCACGCAAAGCTTGAGCCAAGTCTTCAAAACGTTCTTGAATTGGTCGCTCCATGAGCTCTTCGTCTAAATCAACCAGTTCAGGAATCATTACCATGACACTGTGACCATTTCCTAAATCTTCAACAAAACCCGGCTGGTTTTCGAAGTTAAAGAGTTCTTCAGTTTTTTCATCAACAGAACTTAAGAATGACTTGTGTACCAATGGGAAGTGATATGCATCTGTAGTATTTTCAAGCTGAATTTTCCAGTTACCAGGGAAACGGAAACGGTGTTCACCCAACACTTTAATTGGATAACCAGCCCCTTGTTTCATAAACAGGTCAATCCATTTTTTTGCAGGTCCAAGGAACTCTTCAAGCGGCTGAATGTCTTCTTTAAATGAAGCGAAGATCATGCCGTTATATTCTTCTACACGCAGACTAACCAACGGTAACTCAGATTTATCTAAACAATCACCGTAGCTTTCCGGAGATGGCACACCGCGTAAACTACCATCAAGTGCATAACTCCAACCATGGTACGGACATACAAAACTATTGGTTTTTCCCTTTTTATGTTCGCATACGGTTGCTGCACGATGACGGCAACGGTTTAAAAGCACATGGACTTTCTTTTTACGGTCACGTACCGCAACAACAGGTTGTTTACCAATATTAATGGTTTTATAGCTTCCACCTTCTGGAATTTCGCTGGCATGTGCAACCCACACCCAAGTGCTATAAAAGATTTTTTCCATTTCTTCATCAAAAATGCGTTCATCTTTATAAAGAGAAGTATGGGCACGGTCACTTTGAACCAAAGCATCGTAATCAGTGCCAATGTTATGCGTTGGGATAATACTGTTCATATCAATAGTCCTTTTAAATATGTCCTGAGTCATTCCTGGGAAGGTATCGGCAATTCGGCTTCACTGTGCCAATGCGATACGGGACGACTGAAAATATTCTGTGTCTGGAAATGTTTAATCTTCCATATTCCATCTGCTTGCTTTTGAAACTTCACGTTGAGCTTTGCTGCATTCAGATGACTACGGCCATCTTTAAAAGTTGAAGTTTGCAACATAAGCCATGAAGCATTTGCATGGTTTTGATTTACATCAATTTGCTCTGAATTTACAAAGTGAGCATTCATGACAAAGTGAGATTCTTTTTGGGTATAGCTTTTAAACATGTCGTAAATCGACTGCCAAGAATCATAACGGCCAAAGGATTTGGCATATTTCTCGCCAATACCTTCCCAAATACAGTCTTGATCAAAAAGATTCATCAGCTCATCAAGGTCTGTATTTGCATTGAGCTCGTCGCAGATTTCCATATAACGGTTCAGACAATTACGAATGGCGTTATGGGCTTCTAACTGTTCTAGCCGCTCTATGATTTCTGCCATATTCACTTTGTCATTCATTGCCATCGCCTTAACGTTGGATAATTAATTCACGCCCAACACGAGCTTCAACTTTGCAATATTTCCAAAGTTTGTATGGTCCTTCACCCACCACCGTAGTTCTAAACAAGTTACAAGCCGCATGTACGGTTTCAATATCTGGAACATCTGCAAGCAAATATGTGGTCCATGGCCAACCTGCACTTGGACCAACCATACTTTGGTCATCATCAAGATTTCCAAAAACATGAACACCCGGTAAGTCATGAATGCCATTCCACATTTCACCAAAGGCTGCCCAAACTGCTTTTGCTTCAGCAGGTTCTGCATCAAAAAAGTTTTGGTTAATACCCATGCAGAACAAAACACGTAATGATTTTTTAGCTTCCATCTCAATATCCTTTTTAAAAATTAAAAACTTATAAATAACCTGGAGTTGGCTTTAACCCGAAACTGATTGACCCTGCATTTTGTAAAGTCGCATCACCCATAAAGGCATGCTGGGTCACCACGTTGGTGTCATTCACAAAACGGCTAAATGGATTGTTGGTATAGATCGCTGTCATGCCCGCTAGCATTTGCATTTTTCGGGTCACTTTGGCGCAAACTCGAGCTGCATGGGTACATGCCAGACGCATATCGCTAATTTGTTCAGCAGTTGCCTCATGTCCAGCAATAATTTCACTCCAAACAATGTCCATAGTTTGATAAAACCAAGACTTTGCCGCCTGAAACTCTGCATCAGCTTGAGCAAACTCATATTGAGTTACTGGGCGGTTGGCAATTTCTGATCCGCCTGTAATGGATGCTTTACCGGGTGCCAATTTTTCAAATTCTTCTAATGCAGCAGCTGCAACACCAATACCCACCACGGTTAATACTTGAGTCGCTAAAGAGAGTGACGGATATTTAAAAAATGGCTCGCTTAGTTTTGAAGGTTCACCACGTACAAAGGTCCATTTCTTTTCAACCAATACATCTTCGACGACTAAGTCATGGCTTCCCGTACCTTTTAGGCCAACCGTGTCCCATGTCATTTCGATTTTGGCTTTTTTGGCAGGCATCACTGCCATGCGTGGTAAACCTTGCATTTCATTGTTTTTAAGCGGTGAAATTCCCACACCAACAATGTCGGCTCCCATACAACCGCTCGAAAATTTCCAGCGTCCACGAACCACTACACCTTCATCGGTAATTTCAGCAGGCTGCGGCGGAAAGATACCTCCAGCAAAGACCACATCTGGCCCGCTTTGGTACAATTCTTTAAGTGTTTCTTCAGGCAAACTACCTAAATATGCAGGGCTCATACCGAAACTTGCCACCCAACCCACTGAACCATCAGCTTTAGATAAAGTTTCGATTAATTCGCAAAACTGTCGTGGTGACCATTCCTCTCCGCCAAAACGTTTAGGAACTAATGCACGGTAAACACCAATCTGCTTAAGTTTTTCGATAATGTCTTGGCTCACATACGCCTGATTATCGAATTCGCCTGTACAGGCGCGCTCACGAATTTCTTGGCACAAAGCATCTAAGTCAACTGCTTTGTCTTGAGAAGCAAACTCCATTTTAGATAACTTATTCATCATCTAACTCCTTGTAATTTATTGCATTGCATCAACACAAAATTTAGCTATTGCGCATAATTGCTCATCTTTTTGATGCTTCGATACGATCTGTAAACCCACAGGTAAACCTTCACTGGTTTCAAGTGGCACTGAAATAGCGGGATGTCCTGATAAATTAAATGGACGAACTAAAGCCGTCAGATTCAGAAAAGCGACTGTATTTTCAGCTTCAGCAACTTTTGGTGGAATTTGCGGAAGTGTCGGTAAGATCAATGCATCATATTTTTCTAGTAAAGCATCGAGTTCTTGGATGAGCTGCTCTTTCACAGCTTCCGCTTGTTGCACTTGCTCTAAAGTGGTGTGTGCCGCTTTTAATAAACGACCATTTACATCAGAACCAATTAAGCCGGTTTGGGTTAATTCACCAAAAGCTTGCCAGTTTTCATAATTAATAATTTGCATGCCTGCGTCATAAGCTGCTTCAAAATGTTCAACTTTTTCTAAAGTGATCTGTAAATTAGCTTTTTGAAGTGCTTGATGGATACAGTTCCAAACAACCTCATCTGCTTTTACATCCAGAACAGCAATTTTTGGAGCGCTAGTAAATTCAGTAGGCTTAAAACTTGGATCAATAATTTGCATGGCCTTTTCAATCATCTCGACTGAATTTGCAAAAGGACCAACGCAATCCAGAGAACTTGACGGCGGATATACGCCTTTTCTGCTCACGCGACCGAAAGTTGGTTTTAAACCAAAAACTCCACAGCATGCAGCAGGCATACGGATAGAGCCGCCCGTGTCTGTACCTAAAGTAAAGTCAGCTTGTTTAGCAGCAACAGCCGCAGCCGAACCACTCGAAGAACCCCCTGGAATAAGTTCAGGATATTTTGGATTAACAGGTGTACCAAAAGCATGGTTAATGCCTGTAATTCCAAAAGCCAATTCGTGCAAATTTGTTTTCGCAATAATTTCACAGTCAGCTTTTAAAATGTTTTTAACCACTTCAGCATCATCTTGAGCCGGTTCAACATTTAATAAAGCTCGACTGCCAGCAATGGTTTTCAGACCTTGAATATCAATTGTGTCCTTCACCATGACCTTAAGCTTGCCACTTCCTTTGCGCACGCTTTGGCTAATAATATTCATTCACTTTTCCATGTATTTTTATCTGTTCATTAAAATATCGGAAAATTTAATGGAATTGTCAAGTATTTTTTATAATTTGTTCTCAAGGAAATGTGCAAAATTTTGTTTATAATAGGATTACCCTTTTTCCACTAAGTTATTGCTTAGCTATGCTTGATCATTTAGAACAATTTCTTCCTAATAAAGAACCATCGAGTATTCAAAATTTTCCTTTTTTTTGGATTTCCCAAGTCAATGGGAAATACTCACAACTCATTGAAAAATCAATAAAAAAACTAGGTATTGATAATACTCGCCGTAAAATCATTTTAAGTACTAATGCCTTGGGTGAAGCCAGTATTACCGATATTGCTAATCTTTCTACTTTAAAGTTAACGACTGCAACAAAAGCAGTATATCGCTTAGTAGAAGATGGAATTGTTGAGGTCTACTCCTCTACTACCGATGAACGAATTTCGATGGTGAAATTAACTCCCAAAGGTGTCGAGCTGGTTGAACAGATTAATCAGATTAGTGTGGTCACCTTGGCAGGCATCCTGAATGCTTTTTCAGAAGATGAGCTCCATAATTTAAATCATCAGTTAAAAAAATTATTTGATCTCATGCCATCAAGTTAATTATTTGACTTGATATCGGGTTAGATACGCTCAAGAGCAGTATGAAACAGTTCTTCTTTTCTCACTGCTCTTTATAAAACAAGTTTTAATACTAAAAAATAAATAAAAATCAGGTTCTTAATTCTATAAAATATTACCATGTATTTACTTAACATACTTTTTAGGTATTCTAACATACTCAATAAGTAATGGAATTTTACATATAAAAAGAAAATAATAATTCCATGATATTTAGAATCCCATTAATTCCTAATCGGGTTTAGACACACTCTTCCGGTCTGTACGAGACCAAATTACTCATTTCTAGCCTATTTATTATTCTTATCTAAAAGGGGAAATATCGAGAACTTCAGAGGAATAATAAAAGTTAGATATCAATTTCTTTAAGCGTTTTATACATAAGGATTAAGTGTATGAACCAAAGTAATATCGCTGTTGAAAGGACACAAAAGAAAAGCAATGCTTATGCATGGTATGTCGTCACACTTTGTATGTTGGCATATATATTTTCATTTATTGACCGCCAAATTCTGGCGCTGATGATTGAACCCATCAAAGCAGATCTCCAACTTTCAGATACACAATTTAGCCTGTTACATGGCCTTGCCTTCTCATTGTTTTATGCCGTTATGGGTTTACCCTTAGCCTATATTGCCGATCGTTTTTCACGACCAAAACTGATTTCAATCGGGATTATTGTCTGGAGTCTAGCAACGGCAACTTGTGGTTTAAGTAAAAACTTTATTCAACTGTTCTTGAGCCGTATGTCCGTAGGTGTGGGTGAAGCTGCGTTATCTCCAGCCGCGTACTCAATGTTTAGTGACATGTTTAGTAAAGACAAACTAGGTCGTGCTGTCGGGATTTATTCAATTGGTGCTTTTTTAGGTGGTGGTATTGCCTTTTTAGTTGGCGGTTATGTGATTAACTTGCTTAAAGGCGTAACGCTCATTGAAGTTCCACTATTAGGTGCACTTAAAGCATGGCAAATTGCTTTTTTTGTAGTAGGTTTACCGGGCATTATTATTGGTCTGCTATTTATTCTGACCGTTAAAGACCCTGCACGTAAAGGCCAACAGCTCAACCAAAATGGACAAGTTGACCAAGTCAAATTCTCACAATGTCTTCAGTTTATTAAAAAACATGCAAAAACATTTGCTTGTCATTATTTAGGTTTTACCTTTTATGCAATGGCGCTATACAGCCTTACCAGTTGGACACCTGCATTTTATATTCGAAAGTTTCAACTCGCACCGACTGAAACAGGTTATATGCTCGGCACGATTCTGTTAATTGCAAACACATTAGGCGTGTTTTGTGCAGGTTGGTTAAACGATTGGTTTATCAAAAAAGGACGCCAAGATGCTCCGATGTTCACTGGTGTGATTGGTATTGTTGGCCTGATTATTCCAATTTCATTTTTTACCCAAACAGATCAGCTTTGGCTTTCAGTCAGCTTACTGATTCCTGCAATGTTCTTCGCATCTTTTCCTTTAGTGATTTCAGCAACTGCTTTGCAAATGTTAGCCCCAAACCAATTTCGAGCACGACTTTCTGCCCTCTTTCTTTTGGTCAGTAACTTAATCGGACTCGGTATTGGTACAACATTAGTGGCAATTATTACAGATAAAGTTTTTGGTAGTCCGTTAATGGTGGGTTCTTCTTTATCTATAGTGGGTGGTCTGTCGTGTGTACTGGCTTTAATTCTGCTTTTTAAAGGCTGCAAATTCTTTAGTGAAAGTATGAAGCTTGAAAAACTAAATTAATAGGTCTCTCTGTCTGCAAAACGTACTCTCTAACTAAACGCATAGAGAGTACTGGAATATTCAAAATACGTAATGCCGAGGACTGGCATATATCTGGGAAATGGATTATGGAATTATTTCACCGCTTTAAACCACACACTTTAGCCGTTGCCACTTTATTACTTATGTGCAGCAACTCATGGGCCGCAAATCCAAATCAGCAAACTGAAGATGAATGGAAATTGACGCTAAAGAATGCTTATATCAACCGTGATTTTGATAACGATGCCTTAAAAGATACTGGCAGTTGGTCTCAGGCAGCATCATTATTTTATAAGTCAAAAATGCATGACACCCCATTAGTAATAGCAGACAAGCCTATTACGATTGGAGCCGATGCATCTGTTCAATACGCCGTTCGCTTAAGTTCAGACAAACATGTCGCCGACACCATTTTGCCTTTTAATAAAGAAACGCAATCTCAAGCATCCGACTATTTAAAATACGGCGCGACATTAAAGTTAGGTTATGACAAAACTTTATTAAGTGTCGGTGAACTTTGGTTAGATTTACCTGTAACGGCTGTAGATGCTAGTCGTCAGTTACTTACTTCGTATTGGGGAACTAATCTTAAGTCACAACTTTCAGATCAGCTGTATGCCGAAATTGGTCGGGTTGAAAAAGTATCACCACGTAATGAAGAAGACTTTAAAAAGTTTTCTTTC
>NZ_JRVL01000243.1:0-12525 GCF_054823985.1 Acinetobacter sp. GN11
AAATTTGGAAGAAAAAGGAGAAATAATGATTCTTTCACAATCTTCCGAAATAATATCGAAACTGATAATCCACTCAATTGCAGAAGAAACACTAGAAAAGAGACTAGAAAGTGATTTTATTATTGAATGTGACATTCCTTATTTACTTGAAACTATCTCATCTCAGTTAAGCTCAATATTTAAAGAAAATAAAGAAAACGCAGATGGAATTGTGAATCAATTTTATCATAATTTATTAAGTAGATTGACTAGGCAGCAAGTTGCAGAGCTTTTACACCATGAAGGAGCTTTTGAAATAGCCTTACGATCATACTATTCCATAAAATTGGAGAATGAAGATTATTTAGATTTAAACTATCTTGATTGGCGAAAACAATATTATTCTCAACTAAAATAATAAGAGGCTTTATATAAAATAAAAGGTGTTTTTCTCCCCTTCCACTGCAGAGGGACACAAGTGGTATTGTTGTTTGCTTTTCATTCTATTTCTTTCCATTTATAAAAAATATATAATGTTCTCAATAGCTTTCTAATTATCTATTACATTCAATCAAGATCATTTAGTTTCAATAAAGAGAATAAAATGCAAGAACAAGCTTTACCCTCATCTCCTCAAAATTTGAATGAGGATCAAAATATTACGTCCCCACCAATTTCTCAATCAGGAATTTATCATTTTAAGTTTCATGGTAAAGCTTCAGAATATTTTGGAATCTGGATCGTTAATATTCTTTTGACTATTATTACTTTAAGCTTGTATGCACCTTGGGCTAAAGTTCGTCGCTTACGCTATTTTTATGGCAATACAGAATTTTTTGAACGCCGCTTTGATTTTACAGGGATTCCAACCAAGATTTTGATTGGACGTTTAATTGCATTAGGAATTTACGCAGTATTTGCAATTTCATCACAGTATTCAATGATTGCGACTGTGGTTGGGCTAGTTGCACTATATACAGCAGTACCTTGGCTAATTCGCGCTACTTTGCGTTTTACTGCAAGAAATAGTAAGTTCGGTAACGCACGTTTTTATTTTGGTGGAACGATAAAAGAATCTTATAAAGTCTTTCTTTTGAGTATATTGGTATATATTTTCACATTAGGAATCTTTACACCTGTAGCTATTTGGCTATATAAAAAATATTATCTTAACAACTTATATGCTGGACAATTAAATTTTAAATTAAACGCGAAATGGTCTGCATATATGGCTGCAGTTTATATACCAGTTTTTATTGCAATTGGTATAATTGCTATTTTTTCAATCATTTACTTTGCTATTGCAGGAACAGTTTCTGGGTTCTCACCGAACGCTGTAGTCTTCGGAATGTTTATGGTATATGCATTTATAGGATTATTTATTTATCCATTAATTGCTGCACGTCTTTTTATTACGACATGGAACAATACGACAGTTGGAAACAGTCAATTTAAAACAGACTGTAATCAATGGCGTTTTGCATGGATTGTAGCTTCAAACTGGATTGCAAAAATCTTAACCATAGGCTTAATGTCTGCTTGGGCTGCAGTTCGTATTCACAAATATCAGATTGAATCGATGAGTCTAATTTTATTAGATGATCCAGATCAAATGATGAATCTCGCTCAGCAAGAACAAAGTGCTTTAGCTGAAGAAATCAGTGATATTTTTGATATTGACATCTCTTTATAATAATTTGAGTTTAATAATTTATGTCCCAAGCAGTAGATATCATTTTCTATGATGGCATAGTGTCTAAACCTCACCGTGCTCAGATTTCAGCTCAATCTAAATCTGAAGTTCTCATTCGGTATGGCGAGCAATTAGAACAACAACGTCATTATCAATATACTGATATGAAATTGATTGGTGCGCTGGGACAGTTACACCCAGTGATTGAATTATCTGATGATGCACGGATTGAATTTCATAGTGCATTACCTGAATGGTTTAATTACACAACTAAAAAGGTTCAACATTCGATCTGGAAATTTGAACGTTCTCCAGCTCTTATTCTTTTTAGTGTAATTTTTGTGATCACTTTCGCGATCAGTCTAGTGAAATGGGGTGTTCCAGCTACATCCCATTATCTTGCTTTTCAATTACCTGAGAATACTTTAAAGAAACTAGGTGATGAAGCCGAGAATTATGTATTAAATAATTGGACTGCACCCAGCCAATTAGCACAAACTCAAAAAGACCAAATTACTAAGCAATATTTGAATACTATTGCTGAAAACAGACCAGCCAAATTAGTCTTCCGTAAAGGCGATCATTTAGGGGCAAATGCTGTAGCGCTACCCAATAATACGATTATTATCACAGATGAACTGATCAAATTGGCACATACTAATCAGGAAATCTTAGGCGTATTAGCCCATGAACAAGGCCATTTGGTTTATCGCCATAGTTTGCAACAAGGGTTAACGAGTTTAGGCCTAAGTATATTATACATTGCAATGACCGGAGATAGTTCAGACTTATTTACGTCATTACCGGCTGCTATGATTGGTGCAAATTACTCACGTAAATTTGAGTCCGAAGCCGATCTATATGCTTTACAGCTCATGGATAAGAAGCATATAGAAGTCTCGCACTTCGCAAATTTCTTACAACGTTTAAGCGATACAACAGAAGAAGGTATCGATAAAAAAAATCAGTCCAACCCACCAACTTCTCAAGAAGAATCTTCAGCTAATAAACTATCTACAGCTGTCCTTGATACTTTATCTTCTCATCCTGCAACTGAAGAGCGTATTCGAATGGTTCATGATTTTGAGAAAAAACAACATGCTAAAGATTAAATAGTAGAAAATGAGGATTCATTCCCAAGACACGATGAAATATAAAGTTAAGCTGAAATCTCAATCTGCTTAACTCAATCCAAATTTCCATATGAGTTGCCAAGTACTAAAACTTTTTAAAGGCACTCAAAATAATTTATAGGCTCACAGAGTCTATCTAGAAAATTTATGGTCTTTAGGAAGTGGAGCATCACATGGTTGATCCGTCTTTACATTGACCATTTTCACAGGCCCATCGTTGTAGATTGTTACCTTACAGCCTTTTACGACATATTCCTGTTGAATGCCACCGTACATTTCATCCTCAGAAACAGCAGATGCAACATCACATGCCTCGTCAACACGGCATATATCCTCTTGCCCACCTACAGCTTCTGCTCCAGCAGCTTCCATTGCGTCTACAGCACTCTCCTGTACTTCAGCATCTACAGCCTGTATTTTTGCTGCATATGTGTTTGAAAGATTCATCATAAGAAAAATTGCAAGAAAGAACTTACTACTGTGATTTATTAAATTCATGAATTATCCATATCTCTTAATTTAAATTTGGTACATATCAGACGATTTTACTTTGCAAGTTAGCGATGCAAAGGAGTTAGTATTATAAGGAGCCATTTTACTCATAATTATACATATAGCAGCAATAGTTGACCCGAAAGAATTCTTCAAACAATGACAAGATATTGATCATTATTCAGATGCAATTGACTATAAAATTAAACTGAAATCAAAATCTGCCTAACTCAATCCAAATTTTTATATAGGTTTCTAAGTACTAAAAACATTCACATAAAAAAAGCCCCTGATTTTAACAGGGGCTTTTCGAATTTAGTGGAAGCAGTAAAATCCTAATTCAAACTAAGTATTGATGACATGGCTTTGTGCAATTCATTGTCCACCGATTCAATTTTGTTGCTTTGCCAAGCAATATAGCCGTCTGGTCTGATCATTATGCAAGCATTTTCATCATTGCCCCAAGAGCGAGAAAGTTCTCCATAAGAGTCTTCAACATCTCTTTTTGGGCCTACCTGTATAACTTTAATATCCAAGTTGAGCTGGCTATTAATTTTGTCTACAGCAAGTTTCCATTTATCGCCTTGTAACCAACAGAACAGCGTAAACTTTCCATTTCCGATTAAGTCTAAGGTTGATATTTTTTTATGATTTTTGACTAGCCATGTATGAGGGAGTTTATGGCCAGAGGTAAATGAGGGATAATAATGAAGATCTTCATCTCTACTAGAATCTATTTTATTTTCAATATTATATTCTGCTCCAACAATTGCTGATGAATGATACCGTACGTTAGTTTCTACTCCTAAGGCAGCAAATTCATAAGCTTTATATTCAATTGCAGATCTTAAATCACGGCGTTTAACAGCACCTTTTTCATTACCTTCGCTTAAGGCATTTATGCTTCCTTGCATCGTCTCTGTACTGTACTTTCCATCTAACTCTAAAGCAGAAAATATTGTAGAGAACTCTCTAACACTTTGATTTGCTCTCTTAACAATTCGCTCACCAACAGGTGCTCTTTCATCATTAAAACTGTCCAATAAACCACTACCCGCTTTGCCATTTAATACAAATGCTAATTTCCAACATAAGTTATAAGCGTCTTGAATAGATGAGTTTGAACCTAGCCCATTAGAAGGTGGATGACGATGGACAGCATCACCAATGCAGAAAACTCGACCTTTCGAGTATTGCTCTGCATACATTTCATTTACTGTCCATAACGACTTACTACTTATGTTTATTTCAATGTCATTATCACCAATAAGCTGTTTGCAAATTGCAATTGCTTCATCATCGGTAAAAGATGGTTCTTCTTTTTCAATGTCATAACCCCAAACAATCTGCCATTCATTCCAAGGTCTGACCATACGTAACAAACCTAACCCAATCCCGCCAATGTTTGCTCCGGGTTGTATAATCCACCAGAGGTATCCAGGTCGATGCGAAACATATTTTGTTAAATCGGCTTTAAAAATAATGCTGATACTGCCACTTTTCCCCATTTTACCAGCCATAGGCAAATCTAAATCTTTTACGACTTGGCTGCTTGCACCATCAGCTCCAATTAAATACTTACATCGGATTAAGTATGTTTGTTTAGTTAATCTATCTAAAACAGTGACAGTTACCCCATCCTCGTCTTGTACATGAGATAAATATTCCGTATCAAATCTTGGATGACTCCCTCGTGATGCTGCATTTGAAAGTAAAATAGGTTCAAATAGGTGTTGAGGAAGATCGCACTGTTCATAGGGACTCGCTTTAGCATATTCTGACATTCTTTCTGGATGATTCATTCCATAAGGAAAGCGTCCAATTTCATCACCCGTTAAAGATGTGCAATAAACAACATCACCCATAACTTCCTTGGGTGCTGCTTTTGCGATTACTTCATCAGAGATCCCTAAATCTCGAACAATTTCCATAGTTCTTTGACTGATATAATGAGCACGAGGACTGTTTGCCAGCCATCTATATTTAGTTATTATGATATTTCTGATTCCATAACTACTTAACATAAGTGCAGCAGAAGAACCAGCTGGACCACTTCCAACAATTAAAACATCAGTTTCTAACATTTTTATCCTATTACTTACATATTTTTGACAGCTAAATAGTTATTACGTGTATTAAAAGCAAACAACCATTTTGAATATAATATTGCTTCTAAAAACTCTTTTAGATCATGGAGGTAAACTTCACAACATTAAATATTAAATAAGTCTATTAAAGTTATAAAGCAGATTTTTAATCAAGATTTCTTATATCAACATAGTTCAGTCTTTTAATAAGTATGGCAAAGTTTTATGAGTTTGACTTAATTTAGGTAACATAATGTATTTCCTTTACTTCTTCATTTAAAATTTTTAATACAGTTAGACAAACATCTAAATATTGCTCATCTTTAATATTTCTATGGTAAGAGTCATAAATTCTTATGAGCACACCATTCCATTTAAATTTTCCTACATAAGGTTTTGGTTGACAGGATGTATTATTATAAATTTTTCGCCCCCAATAATCTGTCGTACGATTATAATATTGAGGTGAATACATAAATACATTAAATGCATAATCCCTATCAAAATCATTTTTCCAGTCTTTTGCCAATAATTTATTAACATCTGTAGGCCATCTGATTTTAAATCCACTATCTCCTTGATACTCTCTTGGTATTAACCAAAACCGACCACTACGCTTTATTAAAAAATATTTACGAGAGTCAAATTTTGGTAGTCGTGCGAAGTCTTCTTGTGTATAAGAGTCAAACTCTTCAGCTAGCCTAATCCTTTCCCGTTCCATATTTGAATGAATAAGAGCATCTTGATCTTTCTCTGTTAAAGGAACACATTTATATACAAGCCATGCTATAAAAATAATTAAAAGCAAAGCCCATACAAAACCTTTAGTTGGTGTGTAGTTTTTTATTTTCATTTTTCCACCTTTAATAAACTAAGAATTAATGCATCTACATTTTGATGTGGGTTATTTTGAGGGTAAAATAATAGATATAAAAAAAAGCCCCTGCTATTAACAGGGGCTTTTCGAATTTGGCGGAAGCGGTGAGATTCGAACTCACGGAGGACTCACACCCTCGTCGGTTTTCAAGACCGGTGCATTAAACCGCTCTGCCACGCTTCCATGTGCGTAAGAATACAAAGCTTATTCATTTTATTCAAGAAAAATATCATCACTTTGTGTTCAAGTGCATATTGTTTCATCAATTTTACAATCGAGCAGCTAATTCTGCTCCTTCTTTGATCGCACGCTTCGCATCTAGCTCCGCTGCGAGCTTTGCACCACCAATAATGTAGTAGTTCGCTATAGTCGACTCACCTTCTTTTGGCATCAAGTCTTTTACCGACTCTTGACCTGCACACACCACAATCGTATCGACACGTAAAAGCTGGTCTTGACCATTGTGCTCAATCCAAAGCCCTTCATCAGTGACCGCTTTATATTGCACACCACGGAGCATACGTACGCCATGCTTTTTAAGCTGTGCGCGATGTACCCAACCTGAAGTTTTACCAAGGCCAATACCTAGAGGTGTCGTCTTACGTTGTAGTAAATAAATCTGGCGAACAGGAAGTTCAACTACTGGTGGCTGCATACCACCTTCAGAAATATAGTTAGGATCTGGGTCTACGCCCCATTCACGTTGCCACTCGGCTAAAGGTTGAGGCTGTGGTTGATGTGGAGGTTTAAGTAAAAATTCCGATACATCAAAACCAATACCGCCAGCACCAATCACTGCAACTTTTTGCCCAACTTCTGCACCTTTTAAAACCTGAGCATAAGAAAGAACTTGTGGTGCATTGCTACCTTCAATTTTTAATGCACGAGGGATTACACCAGTTGCAACAATCACTTCATCAAAACCTTCGCGTTCAAGCTGCTCGCGATTTACGCGAGTATTTAAACGTACATCCACCCCAGTTTTTTCGAGTTGGACTTTAAAATAACGAATCGTTTCGTGAAATTCTTCTTTACCCGGCACCACCTTGGCAAAGTTAAATTGTCCACCTACATCTGAAGTTGCTTCAAATAAAGTGACCGCATGACCACGGCTTGCCGCAACAGTTGCCGCGGACATTCCTGCTACACCACCACCTACAACAGCAATACGTTTAGGCTGTTTGGTTTTTAAATAAACCAGTTCTGTTTCATGGCCTGCACGTGGGTTCACTAAACAAGACACGCGCTTATTTTTAAAAGCATGATCTAAACAGGCTTGGTTACAAGCAATACAGGTATTAATTTCATCAACACGATTAGTCGCAGTCTTATTTACCCAAAATGCATCAGCCAATAAAGGACGCGCCATTTGAACCATATCTGCTTTACCAGTTGCCAAAATTTCTTCGGCAGTTTCAGGCATGTTAATTCGGTTTGACGCAATAATCGGAATAGAAATATGTTGTTTTACATGCGCCGTGTAATCAACAAAAGCTGCTCGAGGCACTGACGTTACAATGGTCGGAACACGTGCTTCATGCCAGCCAATGCCGGTATTTAATAAAGTCACACCGGCCTTTTCTAAAGCTTTTGCTACAGTAACCACTTCTTGCATGGTGTTCCCATCATGCACAAGGTCAAGTAAAGACAAGCGGAAACAAATAATAAATTTCTCACCAACTTTGGCGCGAATCGCTTTAACAATCTCGACTGGAAAACGCATACGATTTTCAATTTCACCACCCCAACGGTCAGTACGTTGGTTTACATGGCTACTTAAAAACTGGTTAATTAAATAACCTTCCGAACCCATAATTTCGACACCGTCATAGCCTGCTTTTTTGGCAATGTCAGCGCACTGTGCATAATCTTCTATTGTGCTGAGAATATTTTTTTCAGAAAGCTGGCGCGGTTTAAACGGTGAAATAGGAGATTTAATTGCCGTTGAAGACACAACAAATGGTTGGTAACCATATCGGCCAGCATGCAAAATCTGCATTAAGATTTTAGAGCCATGTTTATGGACAGCATGGGTTACCAAACGGTGCTGAGGAACATCAAAGAGACTGTTCATGGTTCCACCCGCAGGTGCCAACCATCCCTGACGGTTCGGAGAAATACCCCCTGTCACAATCAGGCCAACTCCACCTTTTGCACGCTCTTCAAAATAAGCTGCCAGTTTTGGGTAATTATAGAAACGGTCTTCTAAGCCCGTATGCATGGATCCCATCACCACACGGTTTTTAATGGTGGTAAAGCCTAAATGTAATGGTTTTAATAAATTGGCGTAACTTGTCATGCTGCGTCCCAATAGTTTTTTGCAACTTGTTGCATAGTACTTTAATACTTTTTTGATAATTTTGGATGACCCAGAATTATTTTTTATTCGAGTTTATGGTCAATCTATATATAAAGAAGACAATTCCATATTTTCTTCAAATAATAAATACCAATCATAACAAGTGAATTAATGCTTTTTTTGCCAAAAAAAGCACCATGAATAGTGCTACAATAGCAGCCATTCAGAATTCTCGAGACCACCTGTACGGGGTCTTTTTTATAAATGTTAGGATTAGCAATGACTGATAATGCAACTATCTTGCAGCATGTACCAGTAGGCAAAAAAGTTGGGATTGCCTTCTCCGGAGGCCTAGACACTTCAGCTGCTTTATTATGGATGAAACAAAAGGGCGCAGAGCCTTATGCATATACTGCAAACTTAGGCCAGCCTGATGAAGATGACTACGATGTAATTCCAAAGAAAGCAGAACAATACGGCGCTGTAAAAGCTCGCTTAATTGACTGCCGCTTACAACTTGCGCTCGAAGGTATTGCTGCAATTCAGTGTGGTGCATTCCATATCAGTACAGGTGGTGTTCCTTATTTCAATACGACGCCATTAGGTCGTGCAGTAACAGGTACAATGTTAGTTACTGCAATGAAAGAAGATGACGTAAACATCTGGGGTGACGGTTCAACTTATAAAGGTAACGATATTGAACGTTTCTATCGTTATGGTTTGTTGACCAACCCGAATCTTAAAATTTACAAGCCTTGGTTAGATCAAAACTTCATCGACGAACTCGGTGGCCGTGCAGAAATGTCACAGTTCCTGATCGACAACGGTTTTGACTATAAAATGTCAAAAGAGAAAGCGTACTCAACTGACTCAAACATGTTGGGCGCAACTCACGAAGCAAAAGATCTTGAATACCTAAATGCTGGTATCAAAATCGTTGAGCCAATTATGGGCGTTGCTTTCTGGAAAGAAGAAGTTGAAATCAAACCTGAAGAAGTAACTGTACGTTTTGAAGAAGGTGTACCTGTTGCGTTAAACGGTCAAACTTTTAACAATCCAGTTGAGCTTATTCTTGAAGCAAACCGTATTGGTGGTCGTCATGGTTTAGGTATGTCTGACCAAATCGAAAACCGTATTATCGAAGCGAAATCTCGCGGTATTTATGAAGCACCGGGTATGGCCCTTCTTCATATTGCTTACGAGCGTTTGGTTACTGGTATTCATAACGAAGATACGATCGAACAATACCGCATTAACGGTTTACGTTTAGGTCGTTTACTTTACCAAGGTCGTTGGTTCGACTCTCAAGCGCTTATGTTGCGTGAAACTGCACAGCGTTGGGTTGCTAAAGCTGTTACGGGTGAAGTTACTCTTGAACTTCGTCGTGGTAATGACTACACCATTATGAATACTGAATCTCCAAATTTAACGTACGAAGCTGAACGTTTAACAATGGAAAAAGGCGATTCAATGTTCTCGCCTATGGACCGTATTGGTCAGTTGACTATGCGTAACCTCGACATTACCGATACACGTGCAAAACTTGGTATCTATACAGATGCTGGTTTACTTTCAATCGGTCAAGGTTCTGCTATTCCTCAATTAGACAGTAAGAAAAAATAATTTTCTTATAGCGTCAAAAAAGGCCACCTATTAAGGTGGCCTTTTTATTTTTAATAATTTATTTAGGCAATTTCGGCGACTTGTAAAGGCTGATAATAAATCTGGTTACGCCCAAGCTGCTTAGCCCGATATAAAGCTTGATCGGCAGCATGAATTAAATTTTCCTGAGTGACTTTTAAGCCTTCTGTGTAAACAGTAAAACCCAAACTAATCGTTACATGCGTAGAAACTAACGATGCAGCATGAGGAATCGCTTGACGCTCAATAGCTTTATAAATATTGGCAGCCACAGCATATGCACCTTGAGCGGGTGTTTTTGGCAAAAGAACCACAAACTCCTCTCCACCATATCGGGCAACAAAATCGACATGACGTATCGAATTTTTAATTGCAGAGGCAATAGACGCGATGACCTTGTCCCCCATCTGATGTCCATAAAAATCGTTATAGTTTTTAAAAAAATCGATATCAATAAATAAAACAGCCAATGGACGTTGTTCTTGCTTTGCCCGATAGTAAAAAAAGTCGAACATCTCATCAAAAGTACGTCGATTAGAAATTTTAGTGAGCGCATCTTGCTGACTTAAATGAAGCAATTCAGATGCCTCAATACGTAAAATCTTTTCGTTAAGTTCAGCAAGCTGATTATTTAAAAAAAGGCTTCTTTCTCTCGAGATAAGCATCGTACTGATTGAAAAACCTAAAATACAGCTACCAAATAATGCCCGCCCCAAAGCAATATAGTCACAATTCGCTTGCAATAAAATCAATGAAGAAAAAACGAAAATGGCTGCCGTTAAACCCACATAAAGCATGTGCAAAGGTTTTATACCGCTCAAAATAAATCCGAGCATATATAAAAAAGAAAGTAGCAACATCGACTGATTTTTAAGAGCGATATTTCCTACGCTAAGCAGCAACATTGCATTGAAAATAATGGTAAAAAATACAATCCCGCACGCAGCGATGTAAAAATATTCAGTGAGTTTTTTAAACTTGGCAAAAACCCAAAATAGCAGCAGCGCACAAGCAATATTAATTGCACTCAATAAGCAGTAAATAAAGTCCCAAGTAATGTAAGGTACACCGATCACCAAGTAATCTGTAGGAAGCGCTAATAAAATAAAAATGAGGTAGGTGAGAACGCCACTTGCTAAAAATTTGGAGATATTTTGTTTAGTTCGTTCAAGATTTAAGCACCAGAACTTTTTTTCTAATTGATGAGGCAAAGGTGTATTGGCATAACGATGGGTATGTAAAGTTACCAGATATTCTATTTCTTCTTTTGCTTTGAGTAATTCCTGTACATTTCCCCTATTTACCACTACCCGATTCCTACCTCTTACACATTAACAAAATATAACATTATTTTTTGAGGCCTCTTGCGCTTTATTTTGCCATTTGTCCGTAATTCTCGTTACCATTTTCACACTTTATCGATTATCATTTGTTTTATTTCGAAGTTTGAACTGCCTTGGACTCTATTACCCTGCTCCAGCCAGATGACTGGCATGCACATTTACGTGATGGTTTAGCATTAAAACGTACTGTACCTGATTTGGCTAAACAGTTTGCTCGTGCGATCTGTATGCCAAACCTTGTTCCGCCAGTGAAAACTGTGGAAGAAGCATTGGCTTACCGTGAACGTATTCTTGCTCATGTTCCAGAGGGTCTCAATTTTGACCCGCGTATGGTGCTTTATTTTACTGACTTCACCTCACCAGACGAAGTTCGTAAAATTAAAGAATCTGGACATGTAAATGCAATTAAACTTTACCCAGCTGGCGCGACCACCAATTCTGATAATGGTGTGAGTGATATCCGTAAGGTTTATGCAGTTATTGAACAATTAGAAGAGCATCAAGTTCCGTTATTACTTCATGGTGAAGTGACTCATAACCATGTCGATATTTTTGACCGTGAAAAACGCTTCCTTGACGAAGTACTCAACCCGCTTTTAAAACAGTTTCCAAAACTTAAAGTGGTACTTGAGCACATTACAACAAGCGATGCGGCTCATTTTGTGTTAGAACATGACCGTAATGTTGCTGCGACAATCACTCCTCAGCATTTATTATTTAACCGTAATGATATGTTGGTTGGTGGTATTAAACCGCATTTTTACTGTCTGCCAATTTTAAAGCGCCAAACACACCAAACAACTTTGCTTGAAGTTGCAACGAGTGGTAATCCTAAATTTTTCTTGGGTACAGACAGTGCACCTCACTCACAAGATGCAAAAGAAAATGCGTGTGGCTGTGCGGGCTGTTATAGTGCACCTAATGCAATTGAGCTTTATGCCCAAGCATTTGACCAAGTGGGTAAATTAGAACGCCTAGAAG
>NZ_JRVL01000032.1:0-28025 GCF_054823985.1 Acinetobacter sp. GN11
ATGGCAACTACACTGGCAATTTCTTCAGGTGTTCCGATTCGTTCCAATGGAGCAAGTTTTGCAATAGCTGCCACTTGCTCATCAGTTTTTCCATTGTAAAAAAGGTCAGTACCTGTCGGGCCGGGCGCAACGGCGTTTACAGTAATATTTCGGCCGCGTAACTCATTTGCTAATACATGTACTAAGCCTTCTACACCCGCTTTCGAGGCAATATAGGGACCATATGAAGGAAAAGATTTGGCAATTACACTGGTTGAAAGCGTAATAATTCGGCCACCATCTGGAACTATTTCGGCTGCATGCGCCAAAATTAAAAACGCACCACGTAAATTGGTATGAATTACTTTATCGAAATCTGGCAGACCTTCAGGTGTAATTTTTGCCATAGGCATTATACCGGCACTATGAATCACAACGTCTAATTGACCGTTAATGGCTTTTGCTTCTTGAAACAAACGACTCACCTCATGTTCATTTGCAACGTCCGCTTGAATAGCTGAGGCTTGACCACCTTGCTCAATAATATGATCTACAGTGGCTTGGGCATGAACCTTATTGCCCGCATAGTTAACAATCACATAAAAGCCATCTTGAGTTAAACGTTCTGCAATAGCACGGCCAATACCACGTGATGCGCCAGTAACAAGAGCTGTCTTTTTTGAAATATTCATTTTTAGATTGCCAGTTTGAGTAGGTATGGCTTATTTTAATAATATAGAAATATGGGATAAATCTTCATATTTGGATAAGATAATTCCATATTTGTTAATAATAGATAGGGTTAAAAGCGAGCACCATGGACAAATTTGATACCTTGCAACTTTTTACCCGCATTGTAGAGCTGGGTAGTTTTAGTCAGGCAGCCGATCAGCTGAATATCCCACGTGCTACAGCAAGTAATGCCATTAAAGAGTTAGAGAATAATTTACAGTGTCGTTTGCTAGAGCGGACGACTCGGCATGTAAGACCATCACTAGATGGACAGGCATTTTATGAACGCTGTACACAAATATTATTGGAACTCGATGATGCCGAATCGTCCTTACGTAATGTAATTGCTCAGCCCCGTGGTTTATTACGTGTTGATTTATCAGGTGCACATGCGGCTAAAATTGTTTTACCTAATATCGACCAATTTCACGAGTTATATCCCGACATTGAACTTGTAATTAGTACGGGTGATCGTTTGGTTGATCTGATTCGGGAAGGGATAGACTGTGTGGTGAGAGCAGGACGTTTGGATGATTCCACTTTAATTGCTAGACATTTGGTCGATATGCCACAAGTCATTTGTGCAAGTCCTGACTATCTAAATAAACATGGAACGCCAGAGCAACCAGAGGATTTGTTATCACATTATTGTGTTAATTTCTTTTCGACATCAGGTGGGCGGAATTATCCATTTGAATTGATGGTGAATGGCAAAAAACAAGATTATTTTTTGAAAAGCTGGATCGCGGTAAATGATGCTGAAAACTATGTATTATCTGCTTTACGTGGAGCAGGTTTAATTCAGGTGCCGCGCTACCATGTAGCGAATGAGTTAAAAGACGGGCAACTGGTTGAGGTTTTATCTGAATGGGAAATCCCTAAGATGTCAGTTTCTGCTTTATATCCGCAGCATCGGCAGCTCTCGCCACGCGTACGCGTTTTTGTCGCTTGGCTGAGTGAGTTATATACAGGCTATTTTTCAAAATAATGATAGCGTATAACGTATAGGTGGAATGCTCTCTAGCACATATAAAATTTTGGTGAATATGTGATTGAATTACCCAATGCAAATGATTGGATTGTTAGAAATTCTGACCCGAATAGTCTCGAACGAATTGAAGCCTTTTTTACCGATCATGCTTATGAGTCGCATCGCCACGATACTTTTGCCATTGGTCGAACATTAACAGGTGTTCAAAGCTTTCATTACCGCGGAGAGATGAAACATAGCCAGCCGGGTATGACGATGGTTTTACATCCTGATGAAAAACATGATGGAGAGTCAGGTAGTCGAGACGGTTTTAGATATCGGATGGTGTACATAGAACCTGCAACCCTACAGGAAATTATGAAGGGGAAACCTTTACCATTTTTTGAAAATGGCTTGAGTCAGGATTCCCGTTTATTTAAAGCAACTGATGTTTTATTACAGGGGATGGATCAGCATATTGATCCTTTAGAAAAACAAGATGCTTTATATGATCTGGCAACCACACTTTATGAAATTTCTGGTAATAATCAGCGAACCTCACATGCTTATGACTATGTCGCAGCAGAGCGTGCTAGAGAATTTATACATGCTTCTTTATATGAAAATATCTCTTTAGATGATATTGAAAAAAATGTGGGACGAGACCGCTGGAGTCTTTCACGTGATTTTCGACTACTGTTTGGTACAAGTCCACATCGATATATGACCATGCGTAGATTAGAGGTTGTGAAGTCTTGTCTAATGTATGGAGAATCCTTGACTCAAGCTTCATTGATTGCCGGATTTTTTGATCAAAGCCATATGACACGGCATTTTGTAAAAGCTTTTGGTTTAACCCCAGCCAGATGGCGGATGATTCAAAAGTCAGCCCGTTTTAGACTGACATAGTTTATGTCTTAAATTAGATTCATGCCTGTCAAAAAATCATAAAGCATAAATATTCCTGAAATGATTAGCATCATTCCCATGGCTTTATTTAGACGATTAAACCAAATTTTATTTTTAATTTTTTTGCCTAACACTGCACCAGCCCACGAGTAAAGACAGGGTGCGCCAGCTGCACCAATCGAAATGAGCAAAGAAACCAAAAATATGTGAATGCCAGTAATGTGCGCAGTCGGGTACATAATCGTTGTAACAGGCAAAATAACCAAAATCCCTTTCGGATTTAAAGTTTGTATCCAAAAACCATTCCAGAAAGAAAGCGTCTGAATTTCAGTGGCTTCATCATTAATATCGATATCTGCCTTTAACATCTGAAACGCAAGATAAAATGTATAACATGCGCCGAGTAAGGCAATATAGTGCAGGGCTTTTTGTGGAATGATTGCGGCGCCTGCATATCCAAAAATCATGAATAACATCAGCATCGCACAGCCGACACCCATAAAAAAATAAATGGTTTTTTTAAACTGTCCTGTAAGTCCCGCATTCAAACCCATAAAATTTACTGGGCCAGGGCTATACATCACACTTAAGGTATAAAGAAAGATTTCCATAACGCATCTACTGAATCAAAAACAACCCAGCATAGTGACTCGTAAATTTAGGGTCTTGTACGTTTGTGATTGCGCTTGCACAAACGTACAAGACGAGAAAAATCGGGATTAGGCATGATGACTGACTTGAGATAAATGATTTAGGATAGAGGTCTATGTTTGACACAAAAATTGCGTTGATTGTCCGTAATGATCTTGCGACTTGGCAAAGGCTAAATGTTGTGGCTTTTTTGGCAACGGGAGTTGCGTCGGCTGTACCTGAAATGTTGGGTAAACCTTATATCGATGCAAATGGGTATGAGTATGGCAATATGCTAGGGCAGCCGATGTTGGTATTTGAAGGGGATTTATCAGGGCTACAAAAAGCGCATCGTAAGGGAATTGAGCAAGATTTAACGATTATTCCATATGTACATTCCATGTTTTCTACAGGAAATGATGAAGATAATCGGGCTGCTTTTTTAGCCGACGATGCAAATCAATTAAATTTGGTCGGGGTAGCGTTAAGAGGACCTAAGAAAGCAGTGGATAAGGCAATTAAAGGACTTTCATTACATCAATAGATTAAATAATTTTTAATATTGAAGATTAATAAAACCCACTATTTGAGCAAAAGTGGGTTTTATTTAAAAAATGACGATTAAATTTTATCTTGCGTTTTAGTCTCAAAATCACTTGCATCATGACGTTCATGTAACTGTGTTTCTAAATCGCCAAAAGTTCGGTTGACCATTCGTCCACGTTGAACAGCAGGGCGCGCCAGAATTGCATCAGCCCAACGCTTAACATTTTTATATTCATCAACACCTAAAAACTCGGCGCCGTTATAAACCCAGTTTTTAACTAGACCACCATACCAAGGGAAAGCAGCGATATCGGCGATGCTATATTCAGGACCAGCCAAATATTCATGCTTTGCTAGATGCTGATCTAACACATCAAGCAATCGTTTTGTTTCCATGGCAAAGCGGTTAATCGCATATTCAATTTTAACGGGTGCATAGGCATAAAAATGTCCAAAACCTCCCCCCAAATAAGGTGCGCTACCCATTTGCCAAAATAACCAATTGAGACATTCAGTACGTGCAGCAATATCGGTTGGAATGAAAGCTTTAAATTTTTCAGCTAAATAAAGCAAGATTGAGCCAGACTCGAAAACTCTTAATGGTGGGTTTTGGCTATGATCAACCAATGCTGGAATTTTAGAGTTTGGATTAACTTCTACAAAGCCACTGCTAAATTGCTGGCCTTCACCAATTTTAATGAGCCAAGCATCGTATTCAGCATCTTGATGTCCTAATGCTAAAAGTTCTTCTAGCAAAATAGTGACTTTTTGGCCATTAGGCGTTGCTAAAGAGTAGAGCTGGAGCGGATGTTTACCGACGGGAAGTGTATGCTCGTAACGCGCACCTGAAGTAGGTTGGTTTAAATCGGTTTTTTCTCCAGTCCATTGCCAAACTTGTGGAGGAATATAGTTTGAATCACTCATTTTTTATCTCGTGTTTGGTGTAAATATAAGGTTTTAGTTATGTCGCAAGGCAAGCCATTTTTGTACGGTCGGACGTTGCCATTGTTGTAATGCATAGGTTTTTAAGCGTTCTGGTACAGCATCACCATTTTGAATAAGGCGTTGCAACATTAGGGCAAGTTCAGCATCCACAATGCTCCATGAACTAAAAAGAAATTCGGCATCAGGCGCGAGAAGTTTTTCTGCAACAAAGAAAAGTTTCTCCGCAGCTTTTTCGCCTTCTTCTGAAAGTGGAGTTGACTTGGGTTGAATAAAAATAACATCGGTTGGACGCTCAGTTCTTAGTGCCACTAAGTCGGATCGGAGCCATGCCTGAATTTGTCTTGCTCTTGCACGTGCTTGAACATCTTTTGGATAAATAGATGTGTTTGGATAAAGCTCTTCAAGATATTCCAAAATGGCAGAAGATTCTGATAAGGCAAAACCATTATGCTCAAGTACAGGCACTTTGGCAGTTAGTGACTTTGCTACATAAGATTTTTCAAACTGGCCTTGCTGGTTTAAGTTGATGGTCGCTATTTCAAATGGAATTTGTTTTTCATGTAGCCCTACAAAAACTGTAAACGCGTAGGGGCTTAGAAATTGTGAATCTGTGTATAGCTTAAAATGTTCATTATTCATTGTTATTGTCCATGTCATAAAACAGAGTGAACTAGTCTAAGTGAGCTGATCCAAGATTGGGTAGCTTTTTTGTGGAAAAGCTTTATCGGTTTTTAAATTAAGCGACTTCAGTGCTTAACGTTAGGGCTTAATGTGCTGAAAATGTTGGCGGATAATGCTAAGCCAAGCTTGTACTGCTGGTGAGACAGGAAGATTCTTTTTCCAAGCCATCACTAAGTGCCACTGAATATTTGGTTTTTCAAGCGGTACCGCTGCAAATAAAGTAGGGTCAAGCATGTCGGTATAATATTGTGGCAGCAGAGCAATTCCCATACGTTGTAGCACCATATCTGCCAAGAGGTGCCATTGGCTGGTGCGACAAGCAATAGTTGGGTAAAAACCATGCTGCTTACAGGCATCGAGAATAATACTGTTTAAAGAGAAATTTTCTGGAAACATTAAAAATGATTGGTGTTGTAGCTCTTCTAGATTTATTTTTTTACGGGTTGCCCAAGTGGCATCACGACGTAAAAGAACCATTAAAGGGTAGTTACATAACTCAATGCTATTAAAGATTTGCTCATTAAAAGGCTGCAATAAAACACCAACGTCTAGCTCATTATTAAGTAAGGCTTGCTCAATACCACGTGAGCCCACTTCCATAAAAGCCAATTCAATCTCTGGCCATTGCTGATGATAATCAAACAGAGCAGTTGTTAGGAGCTGCGAACCTAAAGGCGGTACGCCAAGTTTTAAAGTCCCTGTTTTTAATTGTTGATAGTTTTCAATTTCAAGAAAGATGTTTTGTTCTGCCTGAAGAAGCTCGATCGCATGTTGATAAATGCGCTCTCCAATTTCAGTTAGTTCAATTTGTCTTTTTCGTCCATGATCAGGTTTAACCAAAAGCTGTACCTGAAGCTGCTCTTCAAGCTGCTGTAATATTTTACTAATAGTCGGTTGAGTCAGATACAACTCTTCAGCAGTACGGGTAAAACTTTTAGTTTTTACCAGTGTAACGAAGCACTGTAATGATTTTAGAGAAAGCATAATAAAGAATAGATTATTCCATTTTGGAATAATATTAACATGAATAATTCATATTTAGCAGCTTTAACCAAGATAGCATAATGGTGTAGTTAACCATTTAATTTCGTAAAATGAGTACTGAATCTGCTTCTGCAACACCGACACCACATCCACTTTTAGCTTTAATTAAACAAATTCTAATCTTGGCTGGATTTTGGTGGGTGGGATATCTCTTACATCAAAAACTCGGCGTACCTGTGTCGGCAGGCATTTTAGGTATGTTTTTATTGCTTTTATGCCTGTTCTTTAAAATTATCAAAATGGATCAGGTGGCAATGGGAGCAACCGTTGTTTTAGGTGAGCTGTTACTATTTTTTGTGCCCGTTGTGGTTGCCGTAGTCCAGTACAAAACTTTGTTTATGACCGAAGGTTGGCAAATTGTCTTGAGCATTGCAGTTGGGACTATTTCAGTCATGCTAAGTACTTGCTTAACCATTCACTATTACAATCGTTTGAAGGCTTATTTACAGGCTCGAAAACGTCTTCAACATAAGCATATCTAAGAGCAAATGACATGAATATCTGGTCAATTCTTTGTCTGATCTGGACTTTGGTCGCCTATGTTGTGGCAAAGCGGATCTATCAGAAAAATCCGAAACTTTGGTTATCACCCGCAATTAGTGTACCTGTACTCACCATTATTTTGATGACGTTTTTTGGAATTTCATATCAAACTTATGCTGAAGATACGCAGTGGATTGTTAATTTATTAGGACCAGCAACGGTTGCGTTTGCTGTACCGATTTATCGTTATCGGGAAACGATTCGTAAAAACCTTGGGGTCCTTTCGATTGCAATTATTGTGGGGATGAGTGTAGGTGTGATGTCTGCCTATGAAATGGCACAGTGGTTCCACTTTAGCCCAGAAGTGACCAACAGTTTGATGGCCCGTTCTATTTCAACACCATTTGCCATGATTTTAGCGGAAGATATTCACGGTTCGGCAGCATTGGTTTCTTTATTTACCGTCATTACGGGTTTGGTTGGTATGATTTGCGGCGATGCAATTTTAGCGATTACTAAAATCAGTTCTAACGTGGCAAATGGGGCAGCTTTCGGAAATGCAGCCCACGGTTTTGGTACAGTTAGAGCACAGCAGCGCAATAGTGAAGAAGGTGTAATTGCCAGTTTGACCATGGTCATTGCAGGTATTTTAATGGTATTGATTGGGCCATTTGCGATTCATCTATGGTTGCTGTTGTAGGCTTTGTCTAAGTCGGCTTGTCATGTTGTTGAATAATCTTTGATAGTTTTTTTATGGCTTGCCTCATCAGTTCGGGTTCAAAATCGCCTAAGCCAACAATTAACCCCGGACATTGTTGTTCTTTTGAAAATGTCGGTGAAATTGCTTTAATGGCAATGCCTGCATCGACTGCCGAGCTTGCAACTTCAATGTCATTAATATGATGAGCAAGCCATAACACCATATGCATGCCTTGATCGCCTGGCTGTAACCAAGCCAGTTCTTGAGGTATGTATTTGTCAATCAAGCCAATAATGTATTCACGGACTTCCGCATAGACATTCCGAGTCCGTCGGATATGCCGCTCTAAATAGCCTTCTTGAATAAAAGCACCCAAAACATGCTGGTCGGCAGCAGGTGGGTGTCGATCAATTAACACTCTGAGTCCACAAAAAGGTGCCACCAATTCTTTAGGCAATACTGCATAGCCAAGTCTAAGTGATGGAAATAACACTTTGCTGAAAGTACCCAGATAAATGACTTGGTCGGGTGCCATACCTTGTAACGATGGGAAGGGCTGTCCGTTATAGCGAAGTTCACTGTCATAGTCATCTTCAATGATCCATGCATTTTGCTGTTTTGCCCAAGCTAATAATGCCTTGCGTCTTGCTAGGCTCATTGGCATGCCAAGTGGATATTGGTGAGACGGTGTCACGAAGGCAGCACGTGCATTTTTCGAAAGTCTAATTCCGGTTTCAACTTGAATACCTTCTTCATCGACAGGAACACGCACCATCCGAATGTTTTGTACAGCATGTTCAAAAATGGCTGTTGTACCCCGATAAGCTGGATCTTCAATCCAAACTTCATCTTTTGCTTCAAATAAAATCTGGCTGCAAATATAAAGTGATTGCTGAATACCGGGTGTAATCACAATTTGTTCAGGTTCGCAGTGGACAGAACGTGAGCGGCGTACATAGTCTGCTATAGCAACTCTTAGTGATAACACGCCTTGAGGTTCGCCATAACCCGAAGGAGCACCTGCACCTCGAGATCTAAATTTATTACCAAACTTACGCCAGATGTCGCTCGGTTGGGTGCGGGCAATTGGAACAGACACTGCAAAAGGGGCATGAGGAAGTGGTTTAAACTCCTTAAGCACTTGGGCATAAGAAAGTGCTGACTTCGTCAAAGGGATTGAGTTAGGTGTGGTCTCTTTTTGAGAATGTTGCGGTGTATTTTTTTTAGCTAAAGCATGAGATACATAGGTGCCCGTTCTTGCTTGAGAGTCAAATACACCTTCAGCTAAAAGTTGATCGTAAGCTTCGATAATCGTTCCGCGAGCGACCCCAAGTGTTTGAGCCAGTTCACGTGAAGAAGGCAACGGATCGCCGGGCTGTAAATCACCACTTTGTACAGCTTCACGCAAAGCTTGGGTTAGTTGAGCACTTATCTTTCCTTGGCTTTTATTAATCTTTGCAATCGACGGAAGTTCAACAACTTTTGCCATTCTTGCCATAATTCTGGTCTACTTAAAAAAATACAAAGTGGTTCTTTTTAATAAACCACATAAACCAGAAAATTTACAACACAAAATATAAATAACCCTGATATTTACAACGAGGTTCTTAGCCATGTATATCCCTGATGATTATGCAGAAAACTGTTTGGATGTCGTACATTCTCTTATTACTGAATATCCATTTGGTGTGCTTTTTACTCATGGAAGTAATGGATTAGATGCAAATCATCTTCCGTTCGAGTTACAGGTAAATGAAGGGGACTTTGGCGTATTACATGCGCATGTGTCTAGAATCAATCCTGTCTGGCAGAACATTAAAAACGGAGATGAGGTCCTGGTGGTGTTTCAAGCTGGGGATGCTTATATTTCACCAAACTGGTATCCATCCAAACATGAGCAGCACAAACAAGTACCAACATGGAACTATAGAGTTGTACATGCATATGGCAAAGTGACAATTCGAGATGATGAACGTTATGTTCGCGGTGTGGTGGCTCGTTTAACCCGTACCCATGAAGCATCTCAACCTGAACCATGGAAAATGTCAGATGCACCAAAGGACTATCTTGAACCGATGTTAAAAGCGATTGTAGGAATCGAAATTGAAATTACCAAGCTTCAAGGCAAATCTAAACTTGGGCAAAACAAAGAGCGTCGTGACATTTTAGGTGCGGCAGATGGCTTAACGAAATCTGGTCATAAAACTATAGCGGATGCGATGTACAGTGTGGCTGAGTTAAATAAATAATTTTGAAAATATAAAATTTTAGTATTGATTGAGGAGACAAACATGTCTTGGACCACACCTGTTGAGCTGGTTGGTGAACACGTTATTTTAAAGCCGCTAGATGTAACTCAAGCTGAATCTCTAGCAGAAGCAGTTTGCGATGGAGAACTCTACAACCTTTGGTATACCCGTGTTCCAAGACCTGAACAAATGGCTGCTGAAATTGAAAGACGTCTTGGTTTGCAACAATCAGGAAGCATGTTGCCATTTTATATTGAAGACCGAAAAACTGGACAGGCGCTGGGTATGACAACCTTAATGAATATTGAAGTTGCCCATCGCCGTGTAGAAATTGGCTCGACGTGGTACCGAAAGTCTGCACAGCGTTCGCCTGTGAACACTGAGTGTAAAAAACTATTGTTGGCTCATGCATTTGAGTCTTTAAACTGCATTGCAGTTGAGTTACGTACATCTTCATTAAATATTCAAAGCCAAGCTGCGATTGTACGTTTAGGTGCAAAGCTTGATGGCGTACTTAGAAGTCATCAAATTGTCAAAGATGATATTTTGCGAGATACCCATGTTTATAGCATTTTAAAACATGAATGGCCTGCGGTACGCCAAAATCTGGAATGGATGTTGAACAAACCGCGTTAGGAATTAATGCAGAAGTCTATATTCTTGCGGAGTATTACCCGTCCAGTTTTTAAATGCTCTGCTAAAAGAATTGTGCTCTTGAAAGCCCAATAGAAATGAAATTTCACCCGTGCTCATTGATGATTTTTCTAAATAATGTTGGGCAAGCGATTGACGTGTTGCATCCAAAAGCGTTTTAAAATTAGTTTGCTCTTCTAAAAGTAGCCGTTGTAGCGTACGTTTGCTCATCGCGAGTCGTTGAGCAACATCTTCTATCGTACATAGTCCAGCAGGTAGGTTTTCTAAAAGTATAGCTTTAACTTTTTCGCTAACTGTTGCATCTTCATCAAGCTGTATAAGACTACGTTGCAAGTTTGGCTCGAAAAAAGACCACATGGTTGGGTTGGCTGTTAAAAAAGGACGTTCAGCATCTTGGCGTGAAAAGACAATTGAAATGTGTTCACTTTTTTGTGGAAGTACGCCAAAAAATGTTTTGTACTCTGCCAGATTATTAGGTAAATCGGGCAGTGTAACTTTCAAAGGTATAACCTGATGTCTTGTACATATTCTTGCTAATTGAGCAAAAAAGACCAGTTCTGACATGGCAAGACTTTGCGGCGTTGGCGTAGATACATTATAAAATTTGAGTTCTAGCGTTGTTGTGTCGTTATCAATTGCTACTTGTAACTGCATTGGCCCAACGAGTCTTTTAAATTCAGATAGACGCTGTATCGCAATATTAAAGTTAGGACTACAAATACAAGCAAAAATCGCTGGGTCAAAAAGCTCAACTGTAATCATTTGACCGATTTTTAAAGGTAAGTCATTTATTCCAGCAAGTTGTTCAATTGCGTGCCAAAAATTGAAATATTGAACGGGCGTAAGGCTTGCATCTTTACGGTTGAACAAATCAAGCGGTAGAGATGCCAAACGTAATGCATCTTCAAGATTTATGCCTAGGTCATTCAGTAATAACTTCCAATTGGTATTTAGGGCAAAATTTGAAGCATATTTCATTTGAGCATCTCAACATTAAACTTATACGGGTCACTTCATTTATTTAATAACTGACATCACCATACGATCAAACACACGGTCACCAAACCATTTACGTACAAATATCATCAGTTTGGCATATTTGCCACCCACATAACGTGTTTTAGGTGAGGATGCATGGACAGCTTTCATGAGCATATCAACGACAACTTGCACGTCTGAAAGTGCGCCTTTTTCAACAGAGGTATGTGTTGCATTAGCAACAGCGGCTGCCATATGGCTATAGGCACTTTGCCCTGAACGTTCCAGCATAGGTTGGATCATTACATCTGCAAATTCAGTTGCGATAGCACCGGGTTCAATGACAACAACATCAATATTAAATGATTTTAACTCTAAACGTAGACAGTCAGACCAGCCTTCAACTGCATGTTTACTCGCATGATACCAACTACCAAGTGGGGTATAAATTTTCCCGCCCATTGATGAAATATTGATAATTCGACCCTGCATTTTTTTACGCATACTAGGCAGAACCTTTTGAGTTAAATAGGCCATACCAAATAGATTCACTTCAAATTGATAGCGTGCATCGGCAAGTGTCGTATCTTCCATAGCACCATACATACCAAAGCCTGCGCAGTTAACTAAAATATCAACACCATGGGTTTCTTTTTCAATAGTTTTCACAACTTGGTCGATATCATCCTGATTGGTAATATCCATTTTTAATGTATGAGCACCAAGTGCATTTAGTTCTTGCATAGCATCAATGCGACGGGCAACGGCATAAACAGTTGCACCTTCTTGGAGTAATGCTTTGGTAAATGCTTTACCCATGCCAGATGATGCGCCTGTGATGAGAACGATTTTTTCTTTAACTGTGTTCATATTCTGTCTCTCAACTAAAGTTTTAAGGAACTTGCTTTTCGATAGAGACATCATAGAAATTTGAACGATATTTATCCAAATCGAATGGCGACAATCTTTAATCAAAGTACGCCAAATTTTAGTAAAGATCATTTATTAGAAATAGAAAGATAAACTCTGCATAAAGCGAAAGCTTATTTTTTGCTTAATCATGATGAACATATGGCAATTAATAACCACGGGATTAAAGCCATACTTAAATCATTAACCTGAAGTTAATAACAGCTCATCTAGGTTGATTGATCGAAACTCCATAAAGCGTTTTTATAGATACAGAACAAAACTGCGATCTATATAGGTAAGCACATGGAAGGATCAGTTCAGAATAAAGAACGGTTATGGACAAAGCGGCGTCATGCCAAACAATTAAAACTAGAGATGGCAAACCAATATACCGATGGAGTGGTAATTCCCACCCAAGACATTATTAAAGTCTTAGAAACATTGATTACGCCGGGTGACAGGGTTGTACTCGAAGGAAATAACCAAAAGCAGGCTGATTTTTTATCGCGTTCTTTGGCACAAACCAATCCAGATGTTTTGCACGATTTACATATGATCATGCCAAGCGTTGGGCGTTCGGAACATCTTGATCTGTTTGAAAAAGGTATTGCACGCAAGCTCGATTTCTCTTTTGCTGGTCCGCAAAGTTTGCGTATTAGCCAGTTGATTGAAGATGGATTATTAGAAATTGGTGCTATCCATACCTATATCGAACTATATTCACGTTTGGTGGTCGACCTTATTCCAAATGTGGTGCTCTCTGCTGGTTTTATGGCTGACCGTCAAGGCAATATCTATACAGGCCCAAGTACCGAAGATTCTCCAGCACTTATTGAACCTGCGGCTTTTAGTGACGGTATCGTGATTGTTCAGGTCAATGAATTGGTTGATGACGTCTCAGAGTTACCACGTGTCGATATTCCTGCTTCTTGGGTTGATTATGTGGTGGTAGCAGACCAACCATTTTATATCGAACCGTTATTTACCCGTGACCCGAAACACATTAAGCCTGTGCATATACTTATGGCGATGATGGCAATTCGTGGAATTTATGAAAAGCATAATGTGCAATCGTTAAATCATGGGATTGGTTTTAACACTGCGGCAATTGAACTGATTTTACCAACCTATGGCGAGTCTTTAGGTTTAAAAGGAAAAATTTGCCGAAACTGGACTCTTAACCCACATCCAACCTTAATTCCTGCCATTGAGACAGGTTGGGTTGAAAGCGTGCATTGTTTTGGTACCGAACTCGGTATGGAAAAATATGTTGCGGCACGTCCCGACATTTTCTTTACAGGTCGCGATGGTGCCTTACGTTCTAACCGCATGATGTGTCAGCTTGCAGGTCAGTACGCCGTTGATCTATTTATCGGTGCAACTTTGCAAGTTGATGGTATGGGACATTCTTCGACTGTCACCAAAGGTCGTTTGGCTGGTTTCGGTGGTGCACCAAACATGGGGCATGACCCACGCGGTCGTCGTCACGATACGCCAGCATGGCTGGATATGCGCTTGCAAGGTGCCAATGAAACAGAAACCTATTTGGCCCGCGGTAAAAAACTCGTTGTGCAAATGGTGGAAACCTTTCAAGAAGGTGGTAAGCCGACTTTTGTGGATCGTCTTGATGCGATTGATGTTGCTAAAACGGCTGGTTTACCTTTAGCACCGATCATGATTTATGGCGATGACGTTACCCATTTACTGACCGAAGAGGGCATTGCTTATCTATATAAAGCAAGCGGCCAAGAAGAGCGTCAAGCCATGATTGCCGCGGTGGCAGGGGTAACCAGTATTGGTTTAAGCCAAGATCCCAAGACAACGGCACGTTTAAGAAGCGAAGGCTTGGTGGTGTTCCCTGAAGATTTAGGTATTCGCCGTACCGATGCAACACGTGAGCTTTTAGCTGCAAAAAATATTGCTGACTTGGTGACATGGTCAGATGGTTTATATCAACCCCCTGCAAAATTCAGGAGTTGGTAATGATGGCACAAGTTCAATATCAAATACTTAGCGATAGTCAGCTTTTGGCAAGTTTAGCGGTTGAGGCTTTAATTGATGAAGTGAATCTGACACCAAAGCCAGCTTTGGTCGACCGTCGTGGCAGTGGCGCACATGATGATTTGACTTTGGAATTAATGGAGCGTTCTGCAAAAAGTTTAGGCCCAATGTTTGAAGCGATGGCCCAAGCTTCAATCCAGCACGGAACAGTGTGTCAGGCCTTGCGTGAAGACATTGGTGAAATTGGTCGCCAAGGTGAAAAGGTCATGATGTTGGCAACAGATGGAGTCAACACACACCGCGGTGCAATTTGGGCCTTGGGTTTAATGGTCACGGCAGCTGCATTGGCACGCACGAATCAACAATATTTATCGGCTGTTGAGTTGTGTCAGCTGGCAGGTCAGATTGCCCAGCTAGAAGATCGGTTTATTCCCAAACGGGCTTTGAGTCATGGTCAGCAGGTACAAAAAAAATTAGCTGTTTTAGGTGCAAAAGAACAGGCACAACAAGGCTTTCCAACCATTGTGAATTTTGGTTTAAAGCAGTTTTATCAAAGTCGCAGTAAACCCATGAAAGAAGAGTTTGCTCGCTTAGATGCTTTGCTTGCCATCATGACTGATTTGACAGATACCTGCGTACTTTATCGCTCTGGAACAAATGGCTTAAAGCGTATGCAACAAGGGGCTCAGCAAGTGCTCGATTTGGGCGGTAGTTCCAGCTTAGAAGGCCGACGTGCTTTGCATTTGTTAGAGATTGACCTACTTAGGATGAAAGCGTCTGCTGGTGGAGCCGCGGATTTGTTGGCAGCAACATTGTTTATAGATCGTGTTGAGCAGTCATCTGTCAAAAATAAAGAGGGATTTTGATTATGGAAACACTTCATTTTGAGTTTTTGGCGACAGAGCCACCTGTAAAAAAAGCATTAGTCGGATGTGTGGGTTCAGGTGATTTAGAAATTTTGATGGAACCTGGTGAGGCGGGAAAAACCACTATTCAGGTGGTGACTTCGGTGGATGGTAGCGTTGCACGTTGGAAAAATCTTTTTGAACGGATTTTTACAGCGCAAATACCACCAGCCGTCAATATTGATATTCATGACTTTGGTGCAACTCCCGGTGTCGTTCGTTTACGTCTGGAACAAGCATTGGAGGAGATTGCTCATGACTGATATCCAAAGTTTATTAAATAAACAAGATTTTATTGAACTGAGTGCAAGAGAACGTGCCAAGGCATTATTGGATGAAGGGACTTTCCGAGAGTTACTCGACCCATTTGCACGCGTCATGTCGCCTTGGCTTGTTAAGCAAAATATTGTCCCACAAGCAGATGATGGCGTGGTGATTGCAAAAGGATCTATTCAAGAACAACCAGTGGTTTTGATTTCAATTGAAGGTTTATTTCAGGGTGGAAGCTTAGGCGAGGTTGGTGGTGCCAAAATTGCGGGTGCCTTAGAACTTGCGGTTGAAGACAATCTTAAAGGCATTCCAACGGCTGCAATTTTACTGTTAGAAACGGGTGGGGTTCGCTTACAAGAAGCAAATCTGGGTTTGGCTGCGATTGCTGAAATTCAGGCTGCCATTGTGAACTTACGTCAGTATCAACCCGTGATTGCAGTGGTTGCAGGCAGTGTAGGGTGTTTTGGCGGGATGTCGATAGCAGCTGGTCTATGTAGCTATATTGTAATGACACAAGAAGGACGTTTAGGCTTAAATGGCCCACAAGTGATTGAACAAGAAGCTGGTGTACAAGAATATAACGCCAAAGATCGTCCATTTATATGGAGTATTACTGGTGGTAATCAGCGCTTCGCTAGTGGTTTGGCAGATGCTTATATAGACGATGATCGTCAAAAAATTCGTCAGCAAGTTATCGATTATTTAACTCAAGGCGTGCCACCGCAGCATCGTAGTTCAAATTACTCATTCTATTTAGCGCAGCTACAACAAGTCGATACTGCTGAGCAGATTACCCCAGCACAGGTTCAAGCTTTGTATCAAGGAGAGCAAGCATGAATATCGCCGTTGATACATTAAAAGCATCTACACGTGGTGCACATTGGTTTAAAGCACTCACGCAGGGCTTTAAGACAATTGAAGGTTTTCCAGCTTCGGTTTGGGTGGCTGATGGTCAAATCGACCAGCAAGCGGTACGTGTGATTGCAGTTGTCCAAGACAGTAATAATTTGTTCCCACGCGCGAGACAAGGTGAAGTTGGACTCTTGGAAGGCTGGAGCTTGGCAAAAGCAGTTGATGACGTTATTCAAGCCGATGCAAATGCAGAAACTAAACGCGGCATTTTATGCTTGGTTGATGTTCCAAGTCAGGCCTATGGGCGCCGTGAAGAATTATTAGGCATTCATCAGGCTTTAGCGGGTGCAGTAGACAGCTATGCCAGAGCCAGATTGGCCGGCCATGCTATTGTGAGTTTATTGGTTGGTAAGTCGATGTCGGGTGCTTTCTTGGCGCATGGATACCAAGCCAATCGTATTATTGCCTTAAAAGATTCAGGTGTTATGGTGCATGCGATGGGTAAAGAATCTGCTGCACGTGTGACCCAACGGTCGGTTGATGAGCTAGAACAGTTGGCTTCAAGCATTCCGCCAATGGCTTATGACATTGAAAGTTATGCCACGCTTGGTTTGTTATCTGAACTTTTATCTGTTGAAAACCCTGAACAACCTACAAACGATGATCTGTTGTTAGTGAAGCAGGCAATTGCTCAAGCATTTAAAGAAATTAATGCTGATCAATCTAGAGGATTGGAACAAAGACTTCACGGCCAAAACCGTCAAATGTCTAAAAAGGTCCGTGAATTATTGCGTGAGCAATGGTCATGAAACTTGATCTCGAAGCCCATGATTTGCTGTGGGGCATGACAGCCGACTGCTTGGCTAATGATGCTCCGCTTTGGGCGAAAGAGGTTTTGCTTCGAGGCGATCCTGTTGTGGTTCGACGGGCAATTACTCCTGTAGATCAGGTGGCTGTGGGGATACGAGGGCAATTCCGTTATCAACGATATGCCACGCAAATGCCAAGATCTGCTATTAGCAGACAACTTAAGCCAGAAGCACTGACTCACGTTAATACACAGCAGTTTGAGCATTTGGCAGAACGTTTGCAGAGTATTTCTAGCATTATGAAAAACTTTTCAGGATGTTGGGGCTATACAGGAAGTTTCGGGTTTGAGCTGGCAACTGGCATTGAAACAGTAACCGAGCAAAGTGACATAGATTTGTTGATCCGAGCTGAACAGCCTTTTGCCAAAAAGCAGGCAGTTGAGCTACTCGAAAATTTTCAGCAAGCAGGGCTGAATGTGGATATACAGCTTCAACTGCCACAAGGCGGTTTGGCGTTAAAAGAATGGGCTAGGAATAGCGAAAAAGTTCTATTGAAACGTTCCGATGGTGCTGTTTTAGTAGAAAACCCATGGAATTAGGGAATAGATATCATGGCTTCAATTTGGGTATATCCGGGGCAAGGTGTGCAACGAAGCAATATGTTGCACGACTTACCTCAAACCGCTCTGGTTAAAGAACACCTTGAGCGTGCATCGAATGCACTCAAAGAAGATGTCTTGATGTTGGATAGTCCGGCTGCATTGCAATCGACACGTTCAGTACAGCTTTGTTTACTTATTTCAGGTGTGGTGAGTTCAGCACTATTAACTGCTGAACTCACCACACCTGATTATGTTGCGGGCTTATCGATTGGTGCATGGTCGGCTGCGGTTGTAGCGGGAGTTTTAGCTTATGAAGATGCTATCCGTTTAGTTGCCTATCGAGGGGAACTCATGCAAAACGCCTACCCAATTGGCTATGGCATGATGGCCCTGATTGGTACAGACAGAGCAACCGTAGAAGCATGGGTAAAACAAATTTATGAAATAACGCCAGTGGTGTATGTCGCAAATATTAATGCACATAACCAAATCGTTATTTCAGGAAGTTTTGAAGCCATGAACCAAGTTGCTGTTTTGGCAAAGCAACAAGGCGTGGTGGCAAAAAAATTAGATGTATCGGTGCCATCGCACTGTGAATTATTAAGTCAGCAAGCAAAGCAACTTGCAGCGTCTATGGAGGGAGTGACTTTAAAGCAGCCTAAAATACGTTATTTAAGTGGTACAACGGCTCGTACGCTTAGCAGGCCAGAACAGATTAGTGATGACTTGGCTTTTAATATGAGTCGAACTGTAGATTGGGAAAGTACCATCCAAGCTGCATGGGAGCGAGGTGTGAGGTTACAGATCGAAGCTTTGCCGGGAACGGTGCTTACTACACTTGCACGCCGAACATTTAAAGAAGGAACTGTGTTGTCATTTCAAGGGACACGTATAGACACTATTCAGATGGCAATGCAAAAAGAACAGGACAATAGTTTTTCTTTTTGAATCTGATTTTACAAAAGTATAAATGATCCAAGGATATGAGGGATTGTCATGATTATATATGGAGTTGGTTTACTCGCACTTTGCACCTTGGTGGGTGTTATTGTTGGCGATCTACTGGGTATTTTATTGGGCGTAAAGTCTAATGTTGGTGGCGTGGGTATCGCCATGATTTTACTCATTTGCATACGGTTATGGATGGAAAAACGTGGCGTAATGACAGTTGAAACCGAAAAAGGCGTTTCATTCTGGGGCACCATGTATATTCCTGTTGTTGTTGCCATGGCAGCACAACAAAATGTGGTTACAGCATTATCTAGCGGACATATGGCCCTGTTTGCGGCGGTAGTTTCAGTTGTCGTTTGTACACTCACCATTGCGTGCTTAAGTCGCTATAACAAAGCAAGCCCTTTACCGAAGGAAGAAGACACCACATTAAACAGCATTGGAGGCAAAGTTCATGGTTGAATTATTATTAAAGGACTTAACCCATTTAGGCTTAATTACAGCTTTTGCCTTAATTGCTTTAATTATGTGGTTGTCGACCAAGCTATCTAAATATTTAACCAAGGGACGAGTGCATGCTTCAGCCATTGCAATTGTGATTGGTTTAATCTTGGCATGGTTTGGCGGAAAAATGACAGGTGGTGAAAAAGGCATAACCGATCTTGCGCTCTTTACGGGTGTTGGGCTGATGGGCGGTGCAATGCTTCGTGATTTTACCATTGTAGCAACGGCATTTGAGGTGCAAGCCACTGAAGCGAAAAAAGCTGGATTTATTGGCGCATTCTCTTTATTTCTCGGAACCATTTTGCCGTTTATTGTCGGTTGTATGTTTGCATGGATTTTTGGCTATCGTGATGCAGTAAGTATTACCACAATTGGCGCAGGTGCAGTGACTTACATTGTGGGACCAGTCACTGGTGCTGCTATTGGTGCGAGTTCTGAGGTCATGGCACTCTCAATTGCAACAGGTCTGGTGAAAGCAATTTGTGTGATGGTTTCAACACCGCTTACCGCAAAATTTATGGGACTCGACAATCCACGTTCTGCCATGATTTTTGGTGGCTTAGCAGGAACTGTAAGTGGTGTATCAGCTGGTTTAGCAGCTACAGATCGCCGTTTAGTGCCTTACGGTGCGCTCACGGCAACCTTCCATACAGGTCTTGGCTGCTTAATGGGGCCAACCGTTTTATTCTTTGCGGTTAAAGCTTTGGTAGGCTGATAGATATTTAATTCTTAAACAAAAGGGCTGTTGTTATCTAAAACAACGGCCCTTATTTTTATCTTTTAAAATTAGACGCAAACATGCGACATTCTGCGATTAAGGCCAATAAGTTAGGGTCACGTTCTTTACTTTTTAGAAAGACCAAGCCAATTTCTTGTTGCATGTGATATTGCTGTTTAAGTGGAATAAGTTTAACTGAACTTTCATAAACAGCCGAAATACGGCCGGGCAATAGGGCAAAACCTACGCCTGAGCTAACCATACTAATTAAGGTGAAAATATCATTCACTTGCAAAGCAACTTTAGGTGAAAAGCCAGCTTTTTTAAAAATGATATCGCTATCATTATGGGTGGCAAAGCCTTTGGTTAATGTCAGAAAAGTCTCTTCTTTTAATAGACTTAAATCAATTTCTTTAAACTCTGTATATTTAGAATCTTTATTGACTGCCAGAAAAATATCATCTGAAAACATTGGCAAAATTTCAAAGTCATCGTCTTGAGTCGTTTCATTTAACGCCACAATAATTGCATCAATTTCCGTTGCTTTAAGTTTTTTCACCAAATCCTGATTTGAGCTGAGTAAAAGTTGAATATCAAGCTCACTACGTCTGAGTTTAAGACCGCTAATCACATTTGGAATCGTATTTACAGTTAGAGAATAAAGAGAACCTAAATGTAAGACCTTGGCTGCAAAGCCAGCAGCTTCTCGGGTTTTATTTACGGTAATAAAAATGTCTTGTACGATTTTTTGCGCTCGTTCTTCAAACACATAGGCACTTTTTAAAGGAATTAAATTACGGCCTTCATTTTTAAATAAAGGACAACGTAAAGCGCTTTCTAAAGAGTGAAGTGCTTTGTGAACACTGACATTACTCAGCTCCATTTCTGTCGCTGTTTTAGACAAATTACCACAGCGCATAAAAGCTAAAAAAATCTGTATTTTTTTAAGGGTGAGTTCTTCATCAATTTCCATATAAATACCTTGAACCTGTTTCCCTTAAAACTATAGATTTGAACGATCAAGTTACCACAAAATAAAGACCATAAAATTGTGCTTAGGTCGAAGAGTTGATTGATGAACCTGCTTTATCTTATTGCTGAATGGTTTTAATGATTTGATCTAATGCATCTTGAATTTTAGAGTTCCATTCAAAAGAGCAGTTGATTCGTAAATAATGCTGCTGTGAGGGTAAAACACTAAATAATTGGCTTGGAGCTACACCAATATTCTGTTGGATCAATTCTTCATAAACTCGCATACTGTCTAGCGTGCTAGGGAGTTTAACCCAAAGAAAATAACCACTTGGGTAGTAGTACAATTCGCATGAAGCAGGCAGGTTTTGTTTTAAATAATGATAAAACTGTTTTTTATAACGTTCTAGTGAAAGTCGTAGAGTACGCAAGTGCTTTTCATAATGATGATGAGACAAAAATTCAACCAATGCATTTTGAATGAGTGAATTTACTGAAATGGTACTCATGAGCTGCAAGTGCTGAATATGGTCTGAAAATTTACCCGCATAGACCCAACCGACCCGAAAACCTGCCCCTAATGTTTTAGAAAAAGACGAGCAGTGAAGCACCAGATTTTGCTGGTCAAAATACTTCATTGAAAGCGGTTTTTGGCCGCCGTAAAAAAGCTCTTCATAGACATCATCTTCAATCAAATAAATTTGGTTTTCGTGAAGCAACTTGGCAATTTTATATTTAATGTCATCACTGACTGTAAAGCCAATTGGGTTGTGGCTATTTAGCATGAGCCAACATACTTTAATCGGATAATTGTGAATGACCTGCTCAAAAGCATCGAGGTCAAAACCATGTTGAGGGTGTTCAGGAATCGTAATCACTTTTAGCCCTAAACGTTCTGCAGCCTGCCAAGCTCCATAAAATACGTTTTGCTGTAATAAAATATAATCACCCGGCTGAGCAACTGCTTGCAAAGAAAGATTAAGTGCATCTAATCCGCCGGATGTAATGACAATATCATTTGGGTCGGTCTGTATGCCTTGCATACAATAGCGTTGAGCAATTAGTTTTCTTAACGCTAAATTACCTGGAGGTAGGCTTGTGGTCTGGTCATAACTGTTTTTTTGACGTGCAAGCTGCCCCATAATCTGAATTAACTTTGGTGCATATAAAAGCTGACTATCTGGAAAAGCCGAGCCAAAAGGTACGACAGATTCATGTTGAATCGATTTAAGATATTTAAAAACTAAAGAATTAATTTCAATTTTAGAATTGAGCGAAACAACTGCATACTGCTCTAAAGGTTTAAGAGCAATTTGCTCAGCAACGAAATAACCTGATTTTTCTTTTGAATAGATAAGGCCTTGCGATTCAAGTTCTTGGTAAGCATTCATAACGGTCATTAAGCTAAAACCAGAACGTTGTACTTGATCTCTTAATGAAGGTAATTTTTCATGCGCATTTAAAGTGCCACTTTCAATAAGTTGGCGAATACTATGGGCAAGTTGTTCAGATTTATACATGTATTGGCTGCCAAAATGACAAAATAAAAGATGCACTTACTCATAATAAATGCCGTTTGCAGAATCTACAAACGGCATTTGTTTAGAAAGTTGGAATTACTTTAAATAAGGGGCAGCATAAATCAATATGACTTTAAACAAACCCGCAATAACACCTAAAGCTAAAAAGCCAGCAAGCCATAGCAGAATAAACCATTGGGTTTGATTGAGTTTGACTGATAACTTTTTCATAAAACCCCCATACATTTAGTGATAACCTTCATCACCTACACGAACTTTGTCTCTAAATACCCAGTAAGACACAATGGTGTAAGCAATAATGATTGGAATCAGAATCAGTGCGCCAACCAAAGCAAACATCTGGCTTGAGTGAGGGGCCGCTGCCTGCCAAATAGTCACTGATGGCGGAATAATATATGGCCACAAACTAATGACGAAGCCTGTAAATGCAAGGAAGACTAGGGCCAGTGTATATACAAATGGCTTAAGGTCATGTTGTTGCTTTTTACACGCTGATAAAATCAGGCCGACAAACAATAAGACCAAAATAGGCACAGGGCTAAAATAGAACAGGTTTGGTAAAGAGAACCAGCGATCTGCAATTTCAGGATGAGTTAACGGCGTATATAAACTTACACCACCAAAAATAATGAGCAGTGCAATAATCAGCTTTGGCATAAGCTCATACATACGTTGCTGCAAGCCTTTTTCAGTTTTTAAGATGAGCCATCCACATCCTAAAGTGGCATACATAGCAACTACGCCAATACCTGTAAAGATCGTAAATGGAGATAACCAATCAAGTGATCCACCCGCATAAATACCATTTTCGGTTTTAATCCCTTGAATATAAGCACCTAAAATAATCCCTTGGAGAAAACTGGTTAAAATTGAACCCCAGATAAAGGCTAAATCCCAAAGATGTTTAGTACGATGGGCTTTAAAACGGAATTCAAAAGCAACGCCACGGAAAATCAGGGCAATCACCATAAAAATGATCGGTAAATAGAGTGCTGATAAAACTGTTGAATAGACCAGTGGAAAGGCAGCATATAGACCAGCACCACCGAGAACCATCCACGTTTCATTACCATCCCAGACAGGAGCCACGGTATTCATCATCACGTCACGTTCTTGGCTGTTCTTAATGAAGGGGAACATAATCCCGATTCCTAAGTCGAAGCCGTCCATGACCACATAAATCATGACACCTAAACCGATAATACCGACCCATATTAAAGAAAGATCAATCATGACGGTTCTCCCCAGAGTTTTGTTTGCTGTCAATATTTTCATCGACTGCACTAAGTGGACGCATTGGTGTTTTAAAGTGTCCTACGCCACCAGTTTCAACATTTGGTGTATCAATAAATGATGGGCCTTTGTTAATTAGTTTTAAGGTGTAGTAAATACCGCTACCAAAAACGATGGTATACACCACCACAAAAATAAACAGGCTCAGTCCGACTTGTTCTGCAGAAACCGTATGTGAAAGTCCATCTTTAGTTCGCATAATGCCGTACACAACCCACGGCTGACGGCCAACCTCTGTGGTTACCCAACCTGCAAGCATAGCGACATAACCAGATGGTCCCATAACTAAAGCAAATTTATGGAACCACGAAGTTTCATAGAGTTTTCCGCGTTTACGTAGCCAAAGTGCAATTAAAGACAAGGTGACCATGAGTACGCCAAGGCCCACCATCACACGGAAGCTCCAGAAAACAATCGTTGAATTGGGACGGTCTTCAGGTGCGAAATCTTTTAAACCCGTCACTTGGCCATCCAAGCTATGCGTTAAAATTAAGCTACCCAAATAAGGAACACCCACTTCAAAATGGTTTCGTTCTTCTTTCATATCGGGAATTGCGAATAACAATAAAGGCATAGGCTCATTGTGATTGGTTTCCCAGTGACCTTCCATTGCTGCAAGTTTGGCAGGTTGATGTTCACGAGTATTCAAACCATGATTATCGCCAATTACCACTTGCAAACATGAAGTCACAAGCACCATCCAAAGACCCATCGAGAACGATTTTTTCACCAATTCATCACGACGGCCTTTTACTAAATGCCATGCAGAAGTTCCGACGACCAATAATGATGAAACCAAGAAGGCTGCTGCACCCATGTGGGCAAAGCGGTAAGGGAAGGATGGGTTAAAGACAATTGCAAACCAGTCTTTTGGCACAATAATGCCATTTTCGATGGCAAAGCCTTGAGGGGTCTGCATCCAGCTATTAGAAGATAAAATCCAGAACATGGAAATACATGTTCCGATGGCCACCATAAGTGTTGCGAAGAAATGGGCTCGAGGACCAACACGTCCCCAACCAAATAACATAATGCCTAAGAAACCTGCTTCTAAAAAGAAGGCACTCAAGACTTCATAGGTAAGTAAAGGACCAGTAATACTTCCGGCGACGCGTGAAAATTCACTCCAGTTAGTACCGAACTGGTAACTCATGACCACGCCCGAGACCACACCCATACCAAAGGCAACTGCAAAGATCTTAATCCAGTATTTAAAGAGATCTTTATAAATCGGGTTTTGGGTTCTTAACCATTTCCATTCTAACACTGCTAAAAAGCAGGCAAGACCGATGGAAGTGGCTGGAAAAATAATATGGAAGGATACTGTAAAAGCAAATTGTATTCGCGCTAATTCTAGAGCGGTTAGACCGAGGCTCATAAACTTTCCCCCTGTGAACTAGCTGATGATTAAATGAGTTAAATACTTATTTTCAGGCAATAAAGTATTTTGACAATTGAACTTACTTCTGTGATAAATGTTATTAGCAAGTAAAATGCCAACAGGGCGAAGTAATATAATTGCTTGATATTTCAAGAGAATAGACTGATTAATTGTTCTCAGTCTGTTAACAAAGTTTATGCTTGATGTTGCATTTGTAAAAATGCATGTTGCATTGAAACATTGATGAAATATCTGACGATGCACCATAGATCGTTTCATGAAAACTACCTACCTTAAGAAGCTTTCTTAATCATGCACTCGCTAATTTTGTATATCTAGATACAGAAATTTTTTATAAAACTATAACAGTCTGGAGCAATTGTGAGGTGTGCTATAGTTTTTTTTCAATTATCTGTAGCTATATATCCATTCACCTAAAGTCCAAAATAAATGAACACGATTTACGAATGGCCAAAATCATCGTTCTAAACAACATCAATGCGACTTTGGTTTTTATATAAGCGCAGGATAAATTACTTCTTTTTTATTCCCTTGTTGTTTTGTGTGAGGTCTGGTTGTTGCGTAGGTTATTAAAGACCTGATTTAAGTGTAGCTCTTCTAAAATAGCTTGGATGTTAAAAAATGTTTACTACTTCTCAACTCAATGTCCTGCATAAAATTATTAAAAATCAGCCTATTCCAGCGTCTATAATGGCTCAATTAGAGCAGACCTATGTTAACTTCGAAGCAACTTTATTAAGAGCGAAGGTTCTCAGAGACTTTTCTAAATCTCAAACTGTATATTTAATTCAATCTCATATTCACCTAAAGCAAAGCAGTGTTGCTTACCTATTTTCACCTTTTATATTTGCCAATTTAAATAAAGCAGCCATTTACACAACACCTGCGACAGCACCTGTGCTTTCTATTCTTAATAAATATTATCAAGCTGAAAAAAAGGTACTTTTCAAGATCGATGAAGTTTTAGAAAGCTTAAAAGTATATATAGATTTAGAACTTGGAGAGCTTAATGAAGTTGAGTTTATTTATTTAAGCTTAATCAAAGCGCTGTGCCGAAGTGATATCTCTACCGTTTTCTTAATCACCGATTTAGATATTGATTTAGAACATTTGAAAGAGCTTGAGCAGTTCTTAAAAGTCGAAATTTATTGGATTAACCCCCAAAAAAGTGATGATTTAAAAGATATAAATGAATTGGAAATGCGTAAATTATTATTTAAAAATAAAGATGACACTTATGTAAAATTATGCACGAAATTTGCTCAAATGAATGCAGAGCTTGTCGGGTTATGTGACACCTTCACGACGCCTCAAATGACGCATTTAATTGATGATATGTTCTATTCAGAGCATATTTTCGAAAAATTATCTGTCTATTCAGAATATATGCAAACCTTATTGCAAAGTCAGCATAGTCTTAACAAGAAAGCGCTAGCTTAGTGCTGTAAGCTTTTGCTTTGCGTTATATAAAGAATGAATACAGTTATAAAAAAATAATCGTTTTCATGTGAAATAAATATTTTATGGTAAAAGCAAAGCAATATTGGTTTTACATAAATGACAAATTTAAATTTTGAGCATCATCTCGGTTCACTAACGCATGCTGCACTTAGTCAGGCTTCAATTATTTCTCGCGTGTGGGGTGAAGGGCCTTCAGAACGTTATGATGAATTGGCAAAAAATTTCAGACCGACTTTTGCGCGTATTAAAGAAGGGGCTTTAATCCGTGAGCAGCAGCATATTTTGCCTTATGAACAACTTCAGTGGCTCAAAGATATTGGTTTTACGCGTTTACGACTTCCCAAAGCTCATGGGGGCTTTGATGCAACTATTCCTGAATTATTTGCATTGCTCATTGAACTTGCAGAGGCCGATTCAAACTTACCGCAAGCTTTGCGTGTGCATTTTGGTTTCACTGAAGATGTCTTAGTGGGTAAAGACAAAGTGTTTCAACAGCGCTGGCTAAGCCGAATTGCCAATGGTGAAACGGTGGGTAGTGCATGGTCAGAGGGTGGAAAAGAGTCAATCGATCAATTCGAAACTCACTTATATCGGGATGCTGACGGAAAAATTCGCCTTAAAGGTCAAAAATACTACACCACAGGTAGCCTATATGCAGATTGGGTTGACGTTGGTGTAACAGATTTAAATGGAGAGTCTGGCTCGGTCGTTGTGCGCCGTGAAGATGAAGGCGTTGAAATTGTAGATGACTGGAATGGCTTTGGTCAGCAACTCACAGCAAGTGGTACGGCATATTTCCACGATGTATTAGTTGATGAAACTGAAATCTTACCTGATGATGACCGCTTTAAATATTCAGCAGCTTATTATCAATTGGTCCAACTGGCAATCATTACAGGTTTAGGGCGAGCTGCGACCTATGATGTTTCTCAAGCTGTTGCTAAACGTACCCGAAACTACACTCATGCTAACGCTCAATTTGTAAAACAGGACCCGCAAATTTTACAAGTGGTGGGGCAAATCCGTGGAGCTGCTTACAGTGCAGGGGCGATTGTTGAAAAAGTCGCACAAAGCTTACAACGTGCTTACTTAGTTGCATTTCAAAATAATGAGCAGCTTGAAGAAGAGCAAAATGCACTTGCTGAGCTTGAAAGTGCACAATCTCAAACGGTTATTACCGATTTGATTTTAAATGCTTCTACGATTTTATTTGATGCTTTAGGCGCTTCAGCAACAGACAAAGATTTAGGCCTAGATCGATACTGGCGTAATGTACGAACTTTATCTTCACATAACCCTAGAATATTTAAAAATCGAATTGTCGGTGATTTT
>NZ_JRVL01000244.1:0-7192 GCF_054823985.1 Acinetobacter sp. GN11
CCGCCCATACAATCTTTCTAGGCATGTTATGACTTCAATGTCGAACAACACCCAAAAGCATTTTATTGTTGAGCAGATTCCACTACCGACTTGGGTAAGTGATGAAAATGGCTTGATATTATATTGCAATGTAGAGTGTACAGAATATTGGCAGGATACTTTTTCTCCATTACCTCAGCAATGGTTAGATTTTATATCTCCTGTCGATTTAGACGAAGTCAAAAATAGATGGCTCGAAGCAATTCGCCTGCAAAAAAGAATAGAATTAAAATGCCGACTTTTACAAAGTAGCAATCAATATAGATGGTGCAAACTTTCCATTCAAGCATCTAAATATCGTGGCTCTTCTCTAGCGAGTGAATGGTATGTCAGCTTTTTAGATATTGATCACGATATTCAAGAGCAACAAAACCTGCAAAAGAATATTGAAATACAAAATCAAATGTTAGACATCAGTGTAGATTGTATTAAAGTATTGAATGTAGACGGCACAGTTTCTCATATGAATAAATCAGGATGCCTCGCGTTAGGTGTTCCTGTCGATGAAACAAAATTTGGGATGAAATGGCTTGAGCTATTGCCACCTCATATTCGTAAACGTGGACGCGTGGCTTTAAAAAAAGCCCTTCAAGGCAAAGTTGCCAGATTCGCTGGAATGAGTTGTTTACCAGATCAGGACCCTGAATATTGGGATAATATGTTGACCCCGATTCATCGGGAAAATGGTGAAATCATACAAATACTGTGTGTATCCCGTAACGTGACTCAACAGCATCTGACAGAAAATCAACTTAGAAATATGAGTGAAAGAGATGAGCTGACCGGATTATGTAATCGGCGTTCATTTAAATTTCAACTTAAACGCACTCTTGCATATTCAAAAGACAGCCAAACAAGTGTGGGTTTACTATTAATTGACCTTGATCATTTTAAGCATATTAATGACACATTAGGGCATAGCGCAGGCGACCATCTTTTAAAAGTTTTATCCAAACGGTTTAGTCATTGTGTTGATGATGAAAGATGCTTTGTCGCAAGACTGGGTGGAGATGAATTTGCGGTTATTATTAATAACCTTAAATCTGAAAGTGATGTGCGTGACTTAGCCGCAATCTTACTTCAGCAGCTAAATCAACCTATTACCTATTTAGGTAATGTTTTAAATGGTGGTATGAGTATTGGTTGTGCAATTTATCCTCAAGATGCCGTCGACCAATCAGGTTTACTCAGTTGTGCAGATATGGCATTGCATGATTTAAAAGCACGTGGTCGTGGTGGTATTCGCATGTATGACCCATGCATGATGCAAATGACCGAAACAGTCGCTTCTCAGCTTAATTTAGCACGTCAGCTTATTCGTCATCATACCATCCAGCCCTACTATCAACCTAAAGTAGATTTAAAAACTCATCGTGTTGTAGGTTTTGAAGCTTTATTACGATGGCATACAACTTCCGCTCAAAGGGGTTATCCTTCTCAAATTGCAGAAGCTTTTAAAGATTATAATTTAGCGAGTAAAATCGGTGAAACAATGCAACATCAAGTTTTACGTGATATTGCAAAATGGATAGATCTTGGTATTAAACCCCTTCCTGTTTCACTCAATGCTGCTCCAGTTGAGTTTTTAAGAGACAACTATGCTGAACGGCTTTTGAAAAAGATCAATCAATTTCAAATTCCAACACATTATATTGAAGTAGAAGTCACTGAACATATGTTGGGCGATCGAGGTTCAGAGTATGTGATCCGTGCACTTAACAAATTAAAACAACATGGCGTACATATTGCTCTAGATGACTTTGGTACAGGTTTTTCATCGCTCACCCATATTCGTGACTATCCAATTGATAGTTTAAAAGTAGACTGTAGTTTTATACAAAAGATGCAACATGACCCATCAATTTATGCGATTGTTCAAGCAATTGGATTACTCGCTCCAAATTTATCACTGGGACTCATTGCAGAAGGAATTGAAACCCCTGAACAAGAAGAATTACTTCGACAATTTGGATATAGTATAGGTCAAGGATTTTTGTTTGAATCTGCTATAGATGCCAATCAAGTCATTTCAATACTTAAGCAGAATCAACCTTACTTAGAAAGTCATTATCATGCTTTAAGATAAAATCTCTCATTTTCCCCCATACTAAAAACAAACAATAATCTTTCAAAAATTGTTCATAATATAAGCATAAAGATAATAAATCGGTGTTTTGGCACCATACATTGTCACAGGACAATAAGGAGCAATATATGAGTTATCACCATATCTTGGTTCCAGTCGATGGTTCTCCTACCTCACTCATTGCTGTAAATCATGCAGCAGCACTTGCTAAGGCCTTTGGTAGTAAAGTGACTCTAGTATATGCGCTTACTATAGATCCTTTTATTTCTGTAGAATTCATTGATAGTACAGAATTAGCTCAGGATTATTTTAATAAAGCTAGAGCATCTATTCAGGGTATTTTAGACCAAGCGAAAGAACAATTTAGCCAACATGGAATTTCTGTTGAAACAAAAATTGTTGAGGGTCAAACAATTCATACAGAAATTATTAAAGCAGCGACTGAACTCAAAGCAGACCTGTTAGTTATTGGTTCTCATGGTCGAAAAGGGTTTAAAAAGTTCTTCTTAGGAAGTGTGACTCAAGCTCTTTTAGGAGAAATTCATTTACCGGTATTAGTCGTAACTGAATAGTTTTTTCTTAATCTTAAAAAAACCGATCTTATGTAGATCGGTTTTTTAATTGCCTGTGTTATTGAGCTTTATATGTAAATTTAATCAGAGACCCTGGGTTTTCTAATGTGTTCGTTACAGAGCCATCCTCTTTTTGGACATTTCCAGCAGTATCAGTCAACACGTATAAAACATTCCCATCTGGACTTGCAATCACGTCACGATAACGGTTGTTACTTTTAAATATTGGGACAGCGTCATCATAAGTCGCACTATACGTTGGATCTAACTTAATACGGAAAATAACTCCGCGTTTTAAAGACGGAACCAACAACGTATTTTCCCACCCAGCAATTGCTTTTTTGCCACCCTTATAGACATAAGCAGATGACGGCGCAACGGTTGGCCAGCAAATGTAGGTCATATCCCCACACGTTGGGTCATTATAGTTGTAGGTATCCTGCACGGTATATAAAGTTTTTAGCGGCGGTACAAAGTTTTTACCAGTCCATTCAGATTCTTTCGTTACAGGTACACCTGCAGCTACTTTTACTCCGTTTTGCCCTAAATCTTTAATTTGTGACTTATTGGTTGCTGCCGAATAATTTGCATAGGCATAACCACTATCATCTTTGTAACCCGCTACATTTGGCCAACCATAGTTACCACCTTTAACTATGAGGTTAATTTCATCGTCAGAGTTTGGACCTTGTTCAGATTGCAACAATTTACCATTTGGAGTAAATGCTAAGCCCTGTGGATTACGGTGTCCGAGCGTATAAATATGGCTAACCACCCCGTTAAAACTTGGATTATCTTTTGGAATACTTCCATCAAGATTTAAGCGTAGTACTTTACCCATATAGGTATGATAGTCTTTGCCATTCAACTCTTGTTGAGTCGGCGTATGTTGTGCTTGATTTGGCAAGAATAAATAAGCAAGCTGGTTACGTCCTTGGTCACCAATCGTGTAGTAAATCTTTTGGTCTGGACCAAAGACAAGACGACCGGATTGATGGTCTTTCGATGAAGGTAATCCTGCTAATAAATCGATTGGCTTCTCAAGCGTATCAGTTGACTTGTTATAGGTATATCGACGAATAATCGTTTGATTCGGTAGTTCTTTATCTGTAGATTTCGGATTTTTAAATGTACCTGAAATATAGATATAAGGATTATTTTTAAAATCAGGATGGAAAGCAAAGCCTAACAAACCATTTTGTCCATCCGCATCATTTACAATCTCAGGCACCTGAAAAACTGTTTTTACACTGCCCGACTCTGGATTCACTCTTAAAATCTTACCTGTTGCGCGCTCTGTTAACCAAATTTGATTATCAGGTCCCCACAACAAAGCATGTGGCTTATTTAAATTAGATAGAATAACTTTCTTGTCAAAGTTTTCTGATTTCGCTTTAGCAAATTGAGATGGAGTTAGAGGAACATCAGCAAATGCTGAGAGTGTAACTAGCTGAGCAGCGCCTAATAAAGCAATTTTAGCCAATAAATGTTTATTCATGTGTCCACCTTATAAATTGTCAAAATTTTCCGAGAATTTTTAAACCTCTAATAAAGGGTTTGTACGAGTTCTCTATATGATTTGTATTATGATGAATAACGAATCTATTAAAATCTAAATTTCTGAAAGGCTCTGTTGCATAAAAGTAGCTATTAAAAATGAACAAACTCTCTTTAAGATGAGCAACTTAACTATACGATTTATCTATTCATTTTATATCTGAAAATTTTTTGAAATGGCCATGAGTTAAATAAATATTTATTAACGAAGTAATTGATAGTTAAAAATTAATACTCAAAGAGACAATTCTAATTATAAAAATATACATCACTAAAGACTACAAGTTAGAAGCTGTAATTGAGAGCTATTTTTATAACGAAGGTGTCTTATGTGTGCAAACTTTAAACCTATTAAGAAAATACATGCCAATCAATTAGAGTTATTTGAACCCACTTTTGAATATAAGATGGATATTTTTCCAAGTGATGATTCCCCACTCATTTTATCGAATGAAAATGAGCTTGAGTGGAGAAAAGCTAAATTTGGAATGCTTCCCCCTTATGCCAAAGAAATTGCATTCAAATACGCAACGTATAATGCCAGAACAGAGACAGTACAACAAAAGCGCTCTTTTAAACATGCTTGGTTAAATAACCAATTTGCTCTAATTCCTGTTGATGCTATTTATGAACCTAAATATATCAATGGAAAAAGCACATTGGTATGGTATTTTCCGGAAAGATGGGCAACCTTTTACACTGGTTGCGATCTTTGAGGAAACACTTATTGATGAACAGAAAGTTAGATCAATGTCGCTATTAACAATCAATGCGGATCATCACCCTTTTATGAAACAATTTCATAAACCAGATGATGAAAAACGCTCAGTTATTGTAATACCAGACGATCTTAGAAATGAATGGCTCAACTGCACTCATTCTGAAGCAAAAGACTTTTTCTTAGATATGCCTGCGAATGAATTTACCTCAATGCCGAAAGCGGAAATGAAAAATTATGATTAAATCGGTTTAGTCGACTTAGGTTAGTCAGCCTTAAAAACTTATGCTATTCTTCGGGCACTTTTAAATGCCTCAAACTCTCTATACCTATGACACTTACGCCACCTTAAGTTTATTTACCCTTATCTATTGTAAATAACTCATCACTGTTTAGTGATGTGGTGTAATCGCTTGTGTTGGTATATCACATCACTAGCCTTTCAAAATTTAGAACTTAGGCTATTTCTCATGTTATCGAATGTCCGAGAACAATGGTTCTCTAATGTCCGCGCAGATATTCTTTCCGGTCTTGTTGTGGGTCTTGCTTTAATTCCAGAAGCAATTGCATTTTCAATTATTGCAGGCGTAGATCCAAAAATTGGTTTATATGCATCCTTTTGTATTGCCGTTATTATTTCTTTCGTAGGTGGTCGTCCCGCTATGATTTCGGCGGCTACAGGCGCAATGGCTTTAGTTATGACAACGCTCGTAAAGGACCATGGGCTTCAATACTTATTTGCAGCAACAGTATTAACTGGCGTCATACAGATTTTGGCAGGATATTTCAAACTCGCCAAACTCATGCGTTTTGTTTCTAAATCGGTGGTTATTGGATTCGTTAACGCTCTCGCCATACTCATCTTTATGGCTCAATTACCAGAATTGATAAGTGTGACGTGGCATGTTTACTTATTAGTAGCAATCGGCTTAGGAATTATTTATCTATTCCCCTATATTCCAAAAATTGGAAAGTTCTTTCCCTCACCTCTTATTTGTATTGTAGTGGTCACATTACTCGCTATTTTTTTAGGATTTGAGGTTCGAACAGTTGGTGATATGGGATCATTACCAGATACTTTACCTATATTTCTAATTCCGAATATTCCTTTTAATTTAGAAACTCTTCTTATTATTTTTCCATACTCGTTAGCCCTTGCCGCGGTTGGCTTACTTGAATCAATGATGACTGCAACAATCGTTGATGAAATGACAGATACATCTAGCGACAAATTTCAAGAATGTAAAGGTCAAGGTATCGCAAATATTGCTTCAGGTTTTATAGGCGGCATGGCAGGTTGTGCCATGATTGGTCAATCAATGATTAATGTAAAATCAGGTGGTCGTACACGCTTATCTACTTTCTGCGCAGGTATATTCTTACTTATTTTAGTTGTATTTTTAAGTGATTGGTTAAAAGTGATTCCCATGGCTGCTCTGGTTGCGGTCATGATTATGGTATCGATCAGTACTTTTGAGTGGAGCTCTCTGACTCAATTTAAAAATAATCCTAAAAGTAGTAATGTCGTTATGATCGCTACCGTTATTGTAGTGGTTGCTACCCATAACTTAGCGCTAGGTGTATTAACTGGTGTATTACTTTCAGCACTTTTCTTAGCAAATAAACTTGAAAATGATATTCGTATTGAAACTTCATTCGAGGGTCAAGCTCGTCTATATGAATTAAGAGGTCAAATATTTTTTAGTTCTTCTGAAAAATTTATGCAAAGTTTTAATTTTAAAGAAGAAATTAAAGAAGTCATTATTGATCTTACGCATTCTCATATCTGGGATGTGACTTCTGTTGCAATGCTAGATTCAGTAGTAAATAAATTTCAAAAGAATGGCATTCAGATTACTGTACGAGGCTTAAATGAAGCCAGCTCAATCATGATTGATAAATATGGTACTCATGCAAAAATTTAAGAAAGGTCCTTCGGGACCTTTTCCAATTTTAAAACTTCATTTATCAAGGTGATTTATATAACAACCGATTTGGGCTACCCGATGGGTCCTTTACCACATTACTACTTGCTTGATTTAAAAGATTAGTTGAGATTGTATGAGGTGTTGCAGTAGGCGTACTTTGTAACATTTCATAAAGAATCTCCATTTTTTTACTTCAGACATCGTTGTTATGATCAGTACAGTCTTTATATTTAGAGGTTAAAATCTTTTAGACAGGAATTTTTATTATATTCTCAATATATTATAACCAAGT
>NZ_JRVL01000245.1:0-16573 GCF_054823985.1 Acinetobacter sp. GN11
ATAAATTCAATTAAAACAGTTGCATGTTGTTGCTTTTTTGGGTTTTTTAAAAAAATGATACTTAAGTACTTAATCTTTTAGTTAAGGTAATAAAGTTTAAAGAAAAGCTTTTATTGATGTTGATTTTCTATGCTTTATATTGTTAAAGTAATTATTTTAAAATGGATGTTTATAATGGATTATAATTATCTTGCGTTCGAGTATTGTACAGCTCCTATTGTAGTGTTGAGTAATAGATATATTATTGAAATGAATCCTGCTTTTGAAAATTTGTTTGGGTATAAACGTAAGGAATTAATCGATCATCCAATTGTTAAGCTTTTTCCTAGTTTTGATGACTATGAAAAGGTAGGCAATGACGCAATGAAGAGTTTGCTTAAAAAACAAAGTTGTTTTTACTCAGATCAACGTTTTATGCAACATCGAAATGGGGAGGTGTTTTGGGCACACACTCATGGTAGAACTCTAACTCCTGATGATCCTTTTAAATTGATGGTTTGGCATTTTGAGCGTAAAGATCAGATACCAACATCACCCAAAAATTTAACTCAGCGTGAATCAGAAATTGCAGAATTGATTGTGAATAGTTTTACTTGTAAGGAAATTGCAAAAAAATTAAATTTATCTCATCGAACTGTTGAAGTTCATAAAGCAAATTTAATGAAAAAACTTGAAGTTCACTCTAAATCCGAGCTTACCTCTAAAATTATCATTCATAATAGTATGAGAATATTATTATAGCTTCTAACAGTGCAAAATTATTAGCAATTATTAAGTGCTGAGTATGATGTTGTGCATAAGCATGTTTGAATACTTTTCAAAATGCTAGGCTATAACGTTCAAGTTGGTATTCTAGTTCATTGAAAATTTGATAGCCAAGCAGAAGTGGTAATTTAATGAATTTATTAAGAACGATAAGGTCTATTTAGCAATATAATTAATGATCTGTTCTAAGATTTTACAATATATGTACTTTTTGAAATGCTGTCGAATATGATGAAATATTTGACTTATGGCGAAAAATTTCTAGATTTATTCTAGGTTGTCCTAGTTTTAGCAATTGCCTAAGTAAATTTTAGAAATGAGAGCCAAATTTTGCTCAAATTTGAGAAATTAATATTCTCATATATCTTAGGCCAATACGATTTTATCCAAAGAATTTGTATAGGTTTTAGTGTGTTTAATTTTGTTTTCTTACATCTACTTGATCTTTAATTGAATATATACTGTTGCATCAGATGTATACATGCTGTTGCTGATAAGTCTATGTAACAAAGCCTTTGTTATTCCAAGATCAAGAGTAAGCCTGAACATACCAGAAGAAATGAACAAATAATATTAAATACTCGCATGATTTTTATGTTTCTTATGAATTTCGTAATTACCGAACCAAGAATTGCCCAAACCCATACACAGGGGAAGCTGATTCCAATAAATATAATTGAATAAAAAATAATATCTTGAATAGTAAAATTCATTGGTAAGCAAGTTGAAATGGCAACACTCGCCATAATCCAAGATTTAGGATTAATCCATTGGAAAAGAATTGCTTGAATAAAATTCATCGGTTTTTGTTCATCATCTTCTTGAATTAAAGAAGTATCAATAAATATTTGCCAAGATAAATAAAAAATATAAGCAATACCCATATATTTTATAGCAAGTAACACTTGAGGGATTGTACTTAGAATTTTGTGAAATCCGATACCAATCAAGAACAGCATAATTGCACTACCAAGACTAGCACCTAAGATGTGAGGAAGTGTTTTGTTGGTGCCAAATCGTACGCTAGAAAAAAGGACCATAATATTATTTGGGCCGGGTGTAATAGACATAATAATTGCTAGGAATGAAAAAGATGCTAATTGTTGAATGGAAAAACTCACGAAATAACCTATAAATGGATCTTAACTTTTAGAAAAAGCTATATTGACCAATGCTGAGAAGTAGATAAATAGAATCCTAATTAGATTCGGATTCTATTTATGTTATGCTAATTTTATTAGTTCTCAATAAATAAACTTAAAATGGAAAAAAATTCGAATGCCGTTCAGAAAAACACGTTCAGATCAGTGAACCTAGATGAAAAAGACCGAAAAATATTAACTTTACTTTCGCAAGATGCATCATTGAGTTATGTAGAACTTGGAAAAGAAGTGCATTTATCAGCTCCTTCAGTTCATGAACGCGTTAAAAAAATGAAGAATGAAGGCGTAATCAATGGAATTGTGGCACGCTTAGATAGTGATAAGATTGGTCGCCCGTTGTTGGCATTCATACATGTTGATACGACGAGCTGGGCTGTTACTCGATCAATACTCTTACTTAAAGCATTACCAGAAATTGAGGAAATTCATACTGTCGCTGGGGATAGTGCAATGCTTTTAAAGGTAAGAACAGAAAATACAAGGTCTTTAGAATCACTTTTAGAAGTCATTCATTCAATTGAAGGGTTTAAGGGGACTCGAAGTTATATCGTGTTGACGCCTCATCTAGAAAGGGGGCCGAGCCCCGAGTTAAAAGATCATTTATAAAAACTCAATTTGAACAAAATAATTTACAGACTTCAAAGGTTTGATTAAATATGAAGAGAGAAGATTTATTTAAATATGTTGACGAGTATTTCAAATGTGAACCAGAATATCTTTGGACTAAGTTTCCATCCTATGCTGTGCTTCGCCATAAAGACACTAAAAAATGGTTTGCTGTTATACTGAATGTGACTGGCTCTAAACTTGGTTTAAAAACGGATACCGAGGTTGATATTCTTAATGTAAAAGTGAGGCTGGAACATACAGGGTCTCTACGTATGATGGAAGGTATTTTACCTGCATACCATATGAATAAAGAGCATTGGGTTAGCTTGCTTATCAATGAACCATTATTGAATGAAGTAATATTCGAACTTTTGGTTGATAGCTATGAGTTAGCTTCTTAAAGTTCTTTATATATTTTTTAAAGTAGGTCAAAACTTTGTTCGAGTTTTATCAGTTTAAAAGTGAGTTCAAGGATATTACTTATTTTTTGATTTCTGAATGATATCTGGTCAAGAAATTATTCTACTCTTTACTCAGTTGCTGAATTTTCAATTACTTGTCGTATCTGATGCCTATCGCGAGCGGGTGATACACCAAATTGCCGTAAATATTCGCGACTAAACTGGGATGCGCTTTCATAGCCGACAGCAAATGCGACGTCAGATGCGCGAATGCCAGCAAGTAAAAGCTGGCGAGCTTCTTGCAATCTAAGTTGTTTCTGATATTGGATAGGGCTAAGACCCGTCATTGACAGAAAGTGGCGATGCAGACTTGCCCGACTCATGCCGCTTACATCACACAATGCTTCGATCCGAAGTTGGATATTATAATTGTCTCTGATCCAGGCAATAGCTCGTCGAATACTATCCAATGGGCCATCAGGTTGAGCAATCTGACGTAGCAGTTTCCCCTGAGGTCCCTGTAGAAGACGATAGAGTAATTCCCGTTCGACCAAAGGTGCAAGAATTGGAATATCGTCAGGAGTGTCGAGTAATGATAATAAACGGAGTAATGTGTCACGGAGCGAAGTGTTCATCGGATTTATCATGATGCCGATGCCTTTTTGTTCACGTTCGTGAACTGGCGGCATAGTCGCCGCTAATTCCGCTAGTATGGCCGGATTCAGTACAAGCGATACCGCAACGTAGGGCAGTCCCTCTTCAGAATCAAAAATCTGTCCGATCAAAGGCAAGTCAAGGGCGCTAATAAGATATTGTTCACTATCGTAGCTCAAAAGATTGTCGTTAATCGCAACGCGCTTTGAGCCTTGTAAGATGAAGCAGATCATTGAGCGATATAGGCAAGGAGCCTTGTCTGTAGAGCTTTGTCCGACACACAGGTCTACACGCGGGATCCGTGTAACAGTCAAACCCAGTGAGCCATGGCGTAGTGCTATCTCAAGATGTTGTGTAAGATCGTTCGTCATACACCGATTATAGCAACGATACTTCGCCATGCAAGATGATTGAGATAATTAGGCAATAAGTTGAGTGTATTAGGCGTAGGTTGAAAATCGGTTATTTCTTATCATGAAAAGGTCAAGAAAATACTACTATTGAGAGATATAACTGATGACTAATCATATTGCACTAATCACTGGCGCTAGCCGTGGTCTTGGTCGTAACATGGCACTTCACCTTGCTAAGCGTGGCATCCATATCATTGGAACTTATCGTAGTGGCATCACAGAAGCTGACACTCTGAAACATGAAATCGAGGCACTCGGTGTAAAAGCAACCATGCTACCACTCGATATTACAGATACCACAAGCTATCCAGCATTTATACATGCAGTGATTAATACACTTAATGTTGATTTTGGTCGTGAAAGTTTTGACTTCCTTGTCAATAATGCAGGCAATGGTCTTTTTTCAAACTTTAGCGATGCAACAGAGGAACAGTTCGATTCGCTGGTTGCAACTCATCTTCGTGGTCCAATTTTTCTAACTCAGAAATTATTACCAATCATCGTCGATGGCGGTCGAATTCTGAATGTCTCATCTGGCTTTGTGCGTTTTACTTTGCCTGGATATAGTGTCTATGCAGCAGTCAAAGCCGCAGTTGAGGTTCTGACTCGTTACATGGCAGTAGAGCTTGGTTCACGCCAAATTCGAGTAAATGCAATTGCCCCAGGTGCGATTGCAACCGATTTTGGGGGGGGAGTAGTGCGTGACAATGAAGATGTGAACGCCTATGTAGCACAAGGTATTGCGTTGGGTCGAGTGGGTCTGCCAGATGATATTGGAAGTGCTGTAGCAGCTATTCTGTCTAATGACATGGCTTGGGCTAACGGAACGACTTTCGATATTTCAGGTGGTCAGTTACTGTAACTGGTTAATGTGAATTCTTATATTAATCTATATGTTAGGGATATATCTAGTTAAACTTTTATCTCATGCTTCAGTTGGAGATGAGGGTATAGTCTAGAAAGCAGTTCCTCTTCAATAGCGCTCTTTTGTCCATATGTTAAGATTCTACAGTGCCGTCTTCATTAAACCCGTTATCTGTGAGCCAACCCGTGTCGACGTAAGTGTTGTGAGCCGGCAAAGGGTTAACCATGAGCAGACTTCTAACCGCGCCTATAAAGGGTTCGAAGTTCAGCACTTGCTTGCTTGACCCTTGATCATGAGTATCAGCATGAAGAGGTATTGCCTACGTCCTGCGCATATCTTGCCAGCTATTCTTGCGACGCATGTCTGAGATACGGAACACCCCTAAACCGTGAAGTTTTCATCATTTCATTTGCTCCTTCAACGGTAATGTCAAGAAGTGCCAGACTACGATTGTCTGAAAAGTATCAGCTAAATGCGTTTTATTGCCTTTATGTATTGTATTAGGAACGAGAAAATACCATTTTATAGTTAGTAAGGAAAATATCGATGAACACCAACCTTCAAAAGGTCACTAAGGAAGTGTTTGAGTTGGAGCGCTCGTTCAATGAGCGGTGGAGTACGGGGGACAACAGTGGTTATCTCGACAACTATCATGAGGACATCAGCTACTTTGATCCCGCTCTCGAGAGTCTGCTTGTGGGGCGAGATGCAGTCGTAGATCACATCGAAAAGCTATACAAGAACCCGCTCATCGTGCGTAGTGAGTATCTTAATCCACACGTAATAACCAGTGAAGCAGGTGACTTAGCCATTCTGAGCTACAACCTGCGCAGCTATGTTACTGATGACAACGGCGCAGAAAAATTGCTACGTGCATGGAACGCGACAGAGGTCTATCAGAAGATATCGGGTGCGTGGCGTATCGTGCATTCGAACTGGGCGATCACGCAGTCCATGACCACACCTTCGGCTTCCTGATTAAGGAATGATGCCTTCTTTACTTCTTGTGTAGAGGCAATCTGCTAGCAAAAGCCGTCAGGATCCTTGCCAAGGAGATCCTCGGACAAAAGATGTGAGTCCTTGAGGCTTATGGAGGAATGTTTTCGTATGAATGTGCGTGATCTGACGATCTCCGTACGCTATTTTGATAAGGGGGGACTACATTTCCCTCAAGGTGGGCTAGTGCATCACTCCTTAACTGATCAAGATTTCATATCATTTGGTTATTGAAAAATGCGGGTGCAGGACAGGCCAAAGAGGGATGGGCATGAGAAAGAGCCAAGTCGAAATCAAACACAGCAAAAAGGATCCAAGAATGACCCAGCAATCAAAAAAAAATCAAGCAATTGCAGATTATTATGTAGATCAGCTCTCATCCTGGGCAAAGATCACGACACGGCAAATGTTCGGTGCCGTTGCACTCTATCGGCAAGATTATGTCTTTGCTATGGCTTGGCACGGAGGCATCTACTTCAAAGTTGATGAGGATACGCGAAAGAATTACGAGGCCGCAGGTTCCCACGCCTTGGGCTATTTAAGCGAAGGTGAGGAGCACACATTAAAATCCTACTGGGAAGTACCTGCTGATGTGGTTGAGGATCGGGAGCAACTTCAGAAGTGGGCCGAGTATGCTTACTGTGCGGCAGTTAAGAGTGCTAAGGGTTGAGCGATAGTGATGCCGTTTCTAGAGGCTACACTCATGTTGGTATGGATATAAACTACAACCTATATGTTTGGTTGTAATAGATTATGGGCAATGCAACCGACGTTACAATTACCACGCCTAGATCATAAATATACTTAAAAAATAAACTAGTTTGAAGTTTTAGTAGTTGATATTGTTTCTGATTACATCACACAATACTTCGATCTGAAGTTGGATACTATAGTTGTCACTGATCCAGACAACAGCTTGTTGAATCCCAATGAATGTATTATCAAGTTGTGCAATTTGACGTAAAAGTTGCCTTCGATGTCTTTGTAGAATATGACATTGACATATTAACTCCCATTTGAACATAGGTGCAAGAATTGGAATGCCGTTACGGAGGTCAATCAACCATGAATATGTACAATAAAATGATCTATATTGAAGTACTTCATCTGAGAATCTAAATTTTAATTTATCGGATGAAGCAAAAAATTAATCTTAAATAATTGAGTTATTCAAGTCCTTGATCTTGATTGATCAAGGGCAATAAATTCACTTGTTATGATTTCTGAAAGCCACGGGGCTCAATTGTGTTTCACGTTTAAAAAATTTACAAAAATATGTTGCCTCGCTAAATCCAAGTAACTCACTAATTTCTGTTACGTTAAGCTCACTATAATGAAGCAGTCGTTTGCTTTCTAGGATTAGACGTCTAGTAATCAGTGATTTGGTTGATTGCCCAGTACTATTCAGACAAATTCTAGATAATGTCTTTTCACTGCAAGCCATTTTTTCTGCATATTTAACTGGGCTATGCCATTCTTTAAAATGCTGATCTAGAAGTTGTTGAAAATACAGAAAGTATCGCTCAGACTTATTAGGTGTAGATATGTCCTTTTGTCCTATAAGATTTATTCTTACTAACAGAGCATATAGTTGAAATTGAAGAAGTTTTGAAGAAAGCTCTGTATAGGGTAGCGAACTATCTTCAAACATTTGTTTCAGATTTATTTCAGCTAAAATACTATCTCTAGTATTTAGCGAGCAGATTGCGGGTAGTGCTGACAGCGAAGAAACGTGGTCAATATGAATTAAAGCGTCTGGTCTTAGTAGCAGCATGTATCCATTCCAGCCATCGTAGTTCCCAAGGCTATGCACTTGTCCTACTTTAACCGAGAGGAAACTTCCCCTATGACAGTCAACTGGTTCGAAATCAATCCACTGTCGGCATTCTCCTTCAGTGACTAGTATAATTAGAGGACATTCATATAAGTAATGTCTTTGAAAACCAAGTTTACTACTACGTGACTGTAAATCTGAAACACGAATAACCTCTAGATCGTAAGCGTAATGTAGCGATGCTGGTTGAAATTTCACTCGTCCCAAGTGATCTGTTAATGCAACTTGTGATTTGTCCAAAAAACACCTCATTAATGGCCGTAAAAAGCCTTTAATTACTAGTATTGTCTATATAGTATATTATTTGTGAGATTTTATAAAATTCACGTTATTGGCTATTAATTAACTCAACCCTCTGATTCTTATTTTTATTGAAGTGATTTAGAGCGTGATCCGTGCCTTAAATTGAATGAAATCAGACAAGAAATTTATAGATATACAATGATATTTATATCAAATTATTATCATTCGATAATCTGCTTAAAGAATATTATGTCAGGAATTTCGTTATCCAGAAAGGAGGTTAAATGTATCAGAGCACACTTTTTTCTCAGGATTCTCAACGAAATAGGCCACTTGCTATCCGGATGAGACCAAATACTTTAAGTGATTTTGTCGGCCAGCCTCACCTATTAGGCAAGGGTAAAATATTACGCGATATGATTGAGCAAGACTCAATTTCATCAATGATATTATGGGGTGCTCCTGGCATTGGAAAAACCACCCTAGCTGAAATAATCGCTAAATCAACAAAAGCACGCATTATTACCTTTAGTGCCGTTACTGGCGGTATAAAAGATATAAAGAAAATAATGGAAGAAGCTGAGTTAACCCGACAGATTGGTCAGAAAACACTGATCTTTGTTGATGAAATACATCGTTTCAATAAAGCACAGCAGGATGTATTTTTACCCTATGTTGAAAAGGGAAGTATCATCCTCATTGGTGCAACTACAGAAAACCCTTCTTTTGAAGTCAATGCGGCATTACTGTCCAGAGCAAAGGTATTTGTTCTTGAAAGTCTTAATTCTTCTGACATTATGACTTTATTAACCCGTACGCTCTCATCCCCTCAAGGGTTGGCAGAATATAACGTGAAATATGATGATTCAATTTTATTAGCTATTGCAAACTTTGCAAATGGCGATGCTAGAACGGCATTGAATACATTAGAAATGGCGGTAATTAATGGCAAAAAATTAGATGATGGCATTATTATTAGTGAGGATCACTTGTACGATCTGTTGAATCGTAAATCCATGCTCTATGATAAAAATGGCGAAGAACATTACAACATAATTTCTGCTTTACATAAATCTATGCGTAATAGCGATACTGATTCAGCCATATACTGGCTTGCGAGAATGCTGGAAGGGGGGGAAGACCCTGTGTACATAGCACGACGTTTGATACGATTTGCAAGCGAAGATATTGGTCTAGCAGATTGTAATGCTTTGAATCTGACAGTGAATGTTTTCCAATCCTGCCAGATGTTGGGAATGCCAGAGTGTGACGTACATTTGACCCAAGCTGTAACTTATCTTTCACTTGCACCAAAATCAAATGCCATTTATCAAGCTAGGTTAAATGTTATTAAGGATATCAAGAATGCCCCTAGTGAGCCTGTTCCTCTTCATCTGCGTAATGCACCAACCAAGCTCATGAAGGAAATCGGTTTTGGTAAAGGTTATCAACTAGCTCACCATTACCCAGATAAGACAACTACTATGCAAACTATGCCCCCAGCATTAATAGGACACCGTTACTACTTTCCGACTGACGAAGGTGATGAGAAAGAATTCAACAAACGTATCCATAGATTGGAATATCTTAAAAAGATAAATAAATAATTTATATGTTGTAAAAGGCTGTAAGATAACAACCTACAATGATGGGCCTGTGAAAATGGTTAATCTAAAAATGGATTAACCATGTGATGCTTCACTTCCTAAAGACTATAAATTCTCTAAATAGAACCTGTATGGTATTTCATATATAATTTTTAAACATTATTGAAATGTATTTGCAAAGCCTTTAGCTATCAGTAGCTAGAGGCTTAGTTTTATGCGCTTAATTCTAATTTTGACTACAAAATTCTCTCCCATCAGCTATTAATATTTTAGGTTTTTTCAAGATATGCACAGCTTAAGTAAACAACTGGTAATTTATGGAATCTGTAGAAATTTCCTAATTAACTAAATAGTTGATGACTTTTCTATTAAACTAAAAACTCTGTCACTCCATTTTTGCATAATTTCTATACGTTGAGTTTTATATATAGCTTTATTATAGATACCTTTTATACCTGCAATTTTATGATTTAGACAAGCTTCTACAGCATTTTCTAGAAAACCAAGTTCATTAAGATGGGTACTGGCAGTTCTTCGTAAATCATGAATTGTAAAAGGTTCAATTTGGGATTTTAGTAATACTTTTTCTTGGACAGTGTTCAAAGTAGCTTTACTAATATGAGTTCCAATTTTTTTTCCTGCAAAGAGATAGCTACTACTGTAATTGAAATTTCTAAGTTCAAGTAATAGGTTTATTATTTGATCGGAAAGGAAAACAACCATTTCTCGGCTATTACCAGTATTACTGTCTGCTTTAGTTTTAGGAACAACCCAAATTCTATTTTCAAAATCTATATGTACCCATTTTGCGCTAATAAGCTCACTTTTCCGTAGCAAAGTTAACAGTGAAAGAAGTAAGCCAATTTGAAAAGGGCGCTGTATTCTATCCATACTCAATAACGTTGTGTAAAAATTAGTGATTTCATCGTATGACAAAAAACGCTCTCTAGGTCGATATTTATAAACATGTTTAGCTGGGATAGATGAAACAATATTGTATTGAACTAAACCTAGAGTAACAGCATAATCAAACATCCTGCTAAGTAGACCACGAATTTGCCACGCAGTAGCATCATGCCCTCGATCTTTTTGACTCCAAATAATCTGCCTGATTTGATCGACAGTAATATCTGAAATTAACAAATGACCTATAATTGGATAAATATCATTATTTAAATATAATTGCATAGTTGAGGTTGAGGTGCGATCTTTTGCAATCACCTCATTAACATATCTTTCACCATAGCTTTTGAAGTTCGGTAATTGCATTTGGGTTGTTTTTGTAGATTGTTTAGGAGAAATGCCTTTCGCAATTTTTGTAGCGACTTCATCCCTTAATTGTCTTGCATCTTTTAGTGAAATTGCAGGGTAATGCCCAAGAGTTAACTTTTCTTGCTTTTTATTTATAGTGTACCTATACATCCAAGTTTTTCGCCCAGTGGGTTTTATGTCGATAAACAAACCATTATTTAATTTATCTTTAGCTGTATACCTTTTTTCTTTAGCTTTTAAAGATTGAATTTCTCTATCAGTTGAGAAAATGATTGTATTTACATTCATTTTAATACCTATATTTGAGACTATTTTTTGTATTCTGATACTATTTTGAGACTAAAAAAGTTTAGCATGTATTAGACTAATTTGGATGCGGTAAGTTAGAAAAATAGCATTAAATAAAAGATATTTAATGCTATTTTTAGTTTTTTGGATTAGATTAGATGGGGTCGGAATTATCTGGATTTTTAATTTATTTTCTTAAAGATAAAGTCATTAATCTTATGACCTGACTCAATACCACGGCGTTCGAACTTAGTCACTGGGCGCCAGTCTGGACGTGGGTAGCTATTGCCTTTACCTGCTAAGTTTTCAAGATCTGGACGATTATCTAATACATCTAGCATCCATTCAGCATACGGTTCCCAATCTGTTGCAGCATGGAACGTACCCCCAAGCTCAAGTTTTTGTTCAACCAATGGCATACGCTCATGAGCAACAAAACGACGTTTGAAATGACGTTTCTTTTGCCAAGGATCTGGGAAGTAAAGCTGAACACAGTTAATGCTGTTGTCTGGCATTTCACGTAAAACCTGAATCGCGTCTGCATCAAGTACACGTAAGTTTTTAACTTCTGCTATACCTGCTTCATATAAACATTGGGCAATACCTGGCACATGGACTTCAATACCCACATAGTTACGTTCAGGGTTTGCTTTTGCCATAAGTACTAACGAACGACCCATACCAAAACCGATTTCAACAGTTAATGGACGCTCTGGGTGTTCGAAGTGTTGACGTAGGTCGCCAACAGGATATTCCAAAATTAAATCGCGATGTTGTTCTAATGCCGTGCGTTGAGACGTATTAAGTGGTGCTGAACGACGCATAAACGTCACAATTTCACGGTGTTCAGGCAAATTGTCTAAGTCTGCAATTTGCGTTTCTAACTGATCGATCGACATAACCTTGGCAATATTGAAATTCAAATGCGGTATTTTAAGTCTTCATGGGATCAAGTCAAATGTTTCGGTGTTTTTCTTCATGTAGATGTCATGATCAATATTTACTCTAAGAGACTAATTAAAACTCATATGAACACTTTTACTCATGAAAACTTTTCAATTAAGAACACTTTCGGTCTTTTTAAGTGCATTAGGTGCATTTTCATATAGCTCAGTTGCTCAAGCGCAGCTGATGTTTAGCCAATATGTTGATGGCAGCAGCAATAAAAAAGGCTTGGAAATTTATAATCCAGATGGCGCTACAGTTAATTTAGCCGATTATGAGATTCAACAATTTAATAATGGTGGTACAGCAAAGACTGTGGCTTTTCGTTTACAAGGCACACTCGCGAGTAAGCAGAAGTTTTTGGTAGGTCGTTCTGAGTTGCAAACAGAGCTTGGAAGTAAAGTTAATCAGGTGGCTGCTTTATCTTTTAATGGAGATGATGCGGTTGTACTTGTTTATAAAGGAACGCCTGTAGACCGTTTTGGGCGTATTGGTGAGCGTCCAGCAGCGGGATGGGGGACGGCAGTTTCAAGCTTGGGAAATAGTTTTAAGCGTATTGAAACAGAAAACCCAGCTTTAAGTGTTGATGCAACCGCAGCATTTGATTTGGATCATTCATGGTCGGCATGGACAAACCGAAATGACTTTTCAAATTTATCAGGTTCTACAACTCAGCCTCCTGTTGAAACAGTAAGTTGCTCAAGCTCAGATACAGCCATTGCTGACTTGGCGGCAGCCACTCAAGACCAGACTTATACTGTGCGTGGTGTGATTACAGCTGACTATCGTTATGTCAATGGTTTCTCTGGTTTTTATGTTCAGACACCAGACACAAAAGCACGTGCAAATGTCAGCAATGCCATTTTTGTTTATATTCCAAATAGCAGTGCGGTAAAAGGTGGACAAGTTGGCGATGAAGTTATTTTACGTGGCCGTTTAACAAGCTACCAAAACCAGCTACAGATAGATCAATTACAACAAGATATTCAAACCTGTAATAGCAATATGGCAAATCAGGTTCAGCCGATTAGCCTTGAACTTCCGTTTGCTAGTTTAACGAGTGGCTCAATTAATTCACCGCAGCGTTATCAAGGGATGTTGGTCAAATTACCTCAGACTTTAACGGTGAGCGAGAACTATAATTATGGCCGTTATGGTGAATTGTCGCTGAGTTTAGGCCGCTTATATATCCCAACTAATTTATATCCAGCCTTGTCGCCAGAAGCTAAAGCTCTAGCTCAGAAAAATTTATTATCGAAAATTATTTTTGATGATGGCTATAACAATCAAAACCGTACACCTTGGTTACCAAGCAATTTTAGTGCTGCCAATACGTTACGCTCGGGTTATCAACTTAAAAATGCTGAAGGTATTTTAGAATACCGTTTTAATGGTTGGCGTGTACAACCTGTGCTTGGACGTAATCAGCCTGAAGTTATTACTCAAACAAACCCACGTCAAAGCGTTCTTACTAAAAATGCGAATCACATTCGTGTAGCTTCATTTAACGTTTTGAATTATGACAATGGCGCAACGGGTTTCCCAACAGAGCGTGGTGCGACAACACAAGCTGAGTTTGATAAACAGCATCGTAAAATTGTGAGTGCATTAAAAGCGATTGATGCCGATGTTTACGGTTTAATGGAAATTGCGAACAATGGTTATGGACCTAACAGTGCAATTGCCAATTTGACCAAAGCTTTAGGTAGCGATTGGAAATATGTGGTTCCTGAAAACTTAGATCGTTTAGGTGATGATGCAATCGCAGTTGCTATTATCTATAACAGCAAACGTGTTAAGCCTTTAAATAAACCTGTTGTGCTTGATTTAGGCGACAAGAACCGAACAACTTTGGCGCAAAGTTTCCAAGCAGTTCGTGGCAATAAAACATTTACCGTTATTCCAAACCATTTGAAGTCAAAGGGCTGTACTGGAGTAGATGCAAACTCTACTGATGCAGACCAAAAAGATGGTCAAGGCTGCTGGAATCCAACTCGTGTGAAAGCCGTTGATCAAATTGTGCAATGGCTCGCGAAAAATCCAACTCAAGTGCCTAAGCAAAATGCTTTACTTGTAGGGGATATGAACAGTTACGCAAAAGAAGAACCTATTTTGTCATTTGAGAAAGCGAACTATAAAGTTTTACTTAATGACACTAAGGTTGGTCAGGGTACTCAGGCATATAGTTATGTTTTTGGTGTTGCGAGTGATGCCAACGGTAATGGTGGAGCAGGTAACCTAGATCATGCAATTGCTGATGCAGCTTTATATCCAAAAGTGGTCAGAACATTTGCATGGCATATCAATGCAGATGAACCAACGCTTTTAGATTACAACGAAGAATATAAAACAGATGAGCAAAAGGCATTGTTCTATGGTGAAGATGCTTATCGTTCTTCGGATCATGACCCTGTAATTGTCGATCTGGATTTAAATGGAAAAGACTCAACTCATCCTGACGATGATAAGAAAAATGGGATTTTTGATTTCTTAACTGAATTAGTGAACTGGCTTAGTCAGCTTTTTAAGCGTAATTAACGGAAAAATTGCGTGACGCAAATGTGTTTTATCATATTTTAAACAATCGTCACGCAAGACAACTTGCAAGGAATGACTTTTTGAAGAATATTAGATGGTGTAAGTATTTTATAAGTTTACGCTTTTTTACAATTAAAGAATTGGGCAAACCTTGCAGGTTTTCTAGAAGCAATTTAAAACGTTAATATGAGATAACAAGGATCAGATATGAAATTATATTATTCGCCAGGCGCATGTTCTTTAGCTGCACATATTATTTTAAATGAAATTAATGTTGATTTTGACTTAGAACGGGTAAATTTAAAAACTCATAAAACAGAAAAAGGCGCAGATTATTACGAGATTAATCCAAAAGGATATGTACCAGCTTTAGAAATTAATCCGGGTTTAATGTTAACTGAAAACGTTGCGATTTTACCGTTTCTTGCTCAGCATGACCCTAAACAAGATTTAATTCCTCCATCAGGGATGGGCCGTGCGAAAGTATTGGAGTGGTTGGGATATTTGAACTCTGAATTACATGATGCATATGCAGTCTTCTTTGGGGCGTCATTAACAACTGATGAAAAAACTAAAGCTTATGCAGAAATTGATCGCCTTTTAAAATATATCGATAACTATTTGTCTGAATCTGATTATGATTATTTAGTAAATGATAATTTTGGCCCAGCAGATGCTTATCTATTTGTTTTAACAAACTGGTCAAACTCAATTGAGCATGATCTAACGCCATATAAGCACATTATTGCATTACGTAATAAAGTTGCAGAGCGTCAATCTGTACAAATTGCGATGCGTGATGAAGGTCTAATTTCATAATTAGTTTTTTAGACTTTAAAAAAAGCCCCTGTATGAACAGGGGCTTTTTTATTTCTAGAGATTAGTGTTGAGCATCTTTTTTTACTTCAGCAGCGGTCTTTTCAACAGCTTGAGCTGTATCGGCAGTTGCCTTACGAGCAGTTGCTTCAGTTTTTGCAGCAGCTTCAGCGGTAGCATCAGCAGCATGGTCAGTTGCAGCATCAATTTTTGCAGTCGCTTTATCAGTTGCAGTAGCAATATCGCTTGCAGCTTTGTCACCAGCAGATTTGATATCAGCAGTTGCTTGTTGAGCAGCATTTTCTAAGTGTTCACCCGTTGTCGCACCTGTTTCTGGCGCTTTATCTTTATTACATCCAACAAGAGCAACGGTCGCAGCAAGACCTAAAGCAACAAGTAATTTATTCATTGTGTTTTTCCTTCTAATTCATGGCATCCAAAATTATGGATGTCTAAAATATAAACATAAACTAACTGATTAATAAAGATCGAAAATTGTTAAAGAGTTGTAACTCCAATATTAAAAAAGCCTAGCATTTTGTAATGCTAGGCTTGGGTTAAATCGTACTGGTTTGACTAAATTTTATAGCCCAGAACGGATGATGTAATCAAACGCAGAGAGTGATGCTTTAGCGCCTTCACCTGTGGCAATAATGATTTGCTTGTAAGGTACTGTTGTACAGTCACCCGCAGCAAATACACCTTTGACATTGGTTTCATTGCGGTCATTCACAATGATCTCACCACGGTTGGTTAACTCAACTTCACTGTCTTTTAAGAAGTCAGTATTTGGCAGTAAACCAATCTGTACAAAGATCCCTGCAAGTTCTACTACATGCTCTTTATCAGTGGCACGGTCTTTATATTTAAGACCAGTCACTTGTGATCCGTCACCTAATACTTCTGTACTTAAGGCATTCATAATCACAGTTGTGTTTGGCAAGCTATGCAGTTTGTTTTGCAAAACTTGGTCTGCACGAAGTTTTGTGTCGAACTCAACCAAAGTCACATGCTCAACAATCCCTGCAAGGTCAATTGCAGCTTCAACACCTGAGTTACCACCACCAATCACGGCAACACGTTTGCCTTTGAACAATGGACCATCACAGTGTGGGCAGTACGCGACACCACGGGTACGGTATTCTTGCTCACCCGGTACATTCA
>NZ_JRVL01000246.1:0-2087 GCF_054823985.1 Acinetobacter sp. GN11
ATCTCTTTTAGATACAACAAAAAATTATTTAAACGGTATTCCTATGCCAAATTTAGAATCTTCATTTAGAGCACTCAGAGTGCTTCACACCGCAAAAGACTTATTTAATCAATATGGGTTTCATAAGGTCGGGGTCGACCAAATTATTGCAGAAGCTAAAGTTGCCAAAGCTACTTTTTACAACGACTTTCACTCAAAAGCACGACTCATCGAGATGTGTCTCACTTTTCAAAAAGACGCGCTCAAAGTAAAAGTGTTTTCCATTGTTAATTCTTACTGTGAAGAAATGGTGATTGATAAACTTAAGCAGATTTACCTTTTACATGCCGACTTAAATGGCTTTTATCATTTGCCCTTTAAAGCAATTTTTGAAATTGAAAAGCTCTATCCAGTTGCCTATAAAGTTGTAGTTGATTATAGAAACTGGTTTGTTAACGAAATCTATAAGTTGCTTTTAACCTTAAAAACTACGGCCTCCATCCAAGATGCTTATATGTTTTTATTTATGATTGATGGGGCGATGGTCCAGCTTTTAGATAAAAATGCGGTAGATGAAAGAGATCGGTTGTTGGATTATTTCTTTTTGAATTTTGCTTAAGCGACAAACTCACCTAAGAAAAAGCCTCCAAACAAGGAGGCTTTCATTTTAAATAAAATAGCTGCTTAGCTTAATGTCGCAGGTTTTGCACCCTGTGTCATTCCTTCAAAATATTGAACGGCAGGTGAACGAGCCATATAAGCTAAAGCTTGCTCGGTGTCACCTTCATGAAGTGGGTTAAATTTTGGAGAAACCCATCTTAAGGTCGCTTTCCATAAATATTTAATGGTCGGTAAGTTGTCTGAGCGAGTCGCAGTTTTTTCAAATTCACGAATAATTTTGAAGTAGCCACGACGCATCAATTTTTGAATATCTTCGTGCTCTAAATCTTGTTGGCCCAAACTACGCGCAAAGTCAGCAAGGAAATAAATAAACAGTGGGAAAACAGCCGCCATAATCACTTGGCGTGACACATAAAACCCAAACTTGTTTGTTAGTAGGTGCTCAAATAAGTCGTAGGCAACACAGCGATGTTCAACTTCTTCAGCTAAATGCCAACGGAACAAATCTGCCATAGCAGGGTCAGCTTGGTCCCAAGACTTACTATCAAGCGTCCATTGACCAATAGTTCCGGTAAAGTGCTCAATTGCAGCAATCACACCTACTCGAAAAAGTAACCAATATTCATCGAGCTTTTCGCCTTTTAAAAAGGGCATACCTAAAGGTTTGTCACCCAATAAAATGTTAAACACAAAATGGGCGCGGTTGAGTGTTTCTTGAATGTCGTAGCCATTTTCACGTAAGAAGTCCTGAGCTTTTTCATGGGCACGTGCATGTGCTGCTTCTTGACGAACAAAGCCAATCACTTCTTGTTTTAATGTTTCATCGGTAATCAAGGGAAGGGTTTTATTAAACACGCGGCAAAACCAAAACTCACCAGCCGGCAAGAGCATATTAATGCCATTTGCTACATGTGAGCATAGCGGATCATTCGGCATCCAACAGACAGACGACTCGGCAAAATCAAAATGTACTTTTCTTGCTTTAAGCTGATGATTCCCTGTGATCATATACGTCACCCTATTCATAATTGTTCATTTAATGCGAATGGACAATTTTTAGCATTAAGTAAAATTGATCACCATGTGAGTAAAGGACAAAAACATCTAACAAAAGGCTTATAGAGATAAAAACGGCCTAAGTCAGAGATTTAATAAATAAAAAAAGGCTCCTTACGTAAAGGAGCCTTCAGTTCGGGGAGTTAGGCTGTAAAGTTTTTAAGCCTATTCATTTTTCTAAGCTGAAACGATTTATTATAAAGTTCAGGTTAAGTCACGTATCGTGCTTAAAAGTCTAGATCGCTTGCCACTGATCTTTAACTTCTTCTGAATTTTTATTCAGAATGACTTGGTTTTCTTTCACTTCCCCAATCCATCCAGTAGGAATAAGGTGATGTTGACCGCTTTCATCTCGAGTCAGCTTTAATTGGTTTTCACCATCTAGATGGTCGACTGTTCCTACTTTAGTACCACAAGAAGCAATAACGTCT
>NZ_JRVL01000247.1:0-3498 GCF_054823985.1 Acinetobacter sp. GN11
CGAAGACTGCTTTTGTGGACTATACATATTGCGTTCGATTGTTCCCTTATCCGTTTTTATCAAAACGTTTACATTTTGAGCACTTTTAAACTCTTGCAAGAATTTACTTGGAATAATAAAGAAAGTTGTAGAATGTTTAGGAACTAATCGGCTCACATTCGTTTTTTCAGTTGATTGAGCGGGTTGATAGTTAAATCTTTTTCCATCAATATCAAATGTTAACTCGTTAATATCATAAAAGTTATAACTACTACTTAAATGAACATCCACACGAAGCTGATCTTTTTGATTCTCGTTCCATTTCACTAGCAAGCTTGGGCATAGTTCAGTTGGTGAGCAGTTTAGCTGACCCGCTGTCTTTACCTCTTTAGGAGCTGTTGTACTAATCTGTGTAGTGCTACAAGCCGCTGTAAGTAGACATGAACCCAATAAGAGTAGAGATTTCTTCATCATATAAATTCCAAGAGAGTATGCTTAATATTATTTATGTTAAGTGTAGTAAATTTTGACATAAATTAACGCATAGATGGGCTTAAAAATACAAATGGTTTTGCAATTTTAAAAGAAGAAGTGGCATCACCTGCATATATATGGCTTTGATCAGGGCCTAAATCTAATCTACGCGTTTTACCATCTTTAAAATTAATCTTTTTCAAATCAACCCAAAATACATTTGGTGACAGTGCTGACTCGAAAAAGTAAAGCATCTGTTTATGATCGGCTACAGTTCGCCAGCGAGTTGAAGAGATATTCGGTTCTTCTTGAGTATTGAGTCCATAGGGAACAGATGCATTTCGAATGACACTAAATACAGAGGCTTGAGCCTGTTTACTATCATCATTTTTAGGAATTGCATTAATGTAAAAAGATGCACGTGCAAAGCGATCAGATGCTCGATTTGTACCGGGGAGCATGATCGTTCCACCAATTTGTTTCCAATATTCGGAAAGTGCAAGTTGCTTATCGAAAGTAGGCGAGTTAGTCATGACTTGATAGTTGCGACTATGGTGAATAATCTGCTTTCCACCAATATATTCAATAATTGCACTATCACCTGTTTTGTCAGAAATAGATAAATGCAGGGTGGTAAGCCTTGATTCACCTGGAACATTGTCGGTAACAATGGTGTAAGGCTCTTTTTCTAAGGCTTTGACAGCCTCATCTACATTTGCAAAATTATCGAGTACATATTGTGCCCAAGCAGCAATGCTTAGTAATGGTTTATTAGATTTTTTTATATCCGGATATTGAGATTCTACTAACCATAAAATATTGGCAACCAATCCAGCTTCATTCATGCCATCTGTTGTGGAAACCTCATAACCTGTAGCAATCACACTTCCATATTTAGATGTCCATTTTATTGAGTTCGAGCCTGCACTACCGTCACGACTAACCCCGCTTGGCATAATCCACAAATTTGTACCCGTATCAACTTTCCAGTCCATTGAGCGAGCAGTAATAATATGTTGGTTATTGCCTAAATATACGGCACGTGTACAAGCAACAGCATAGCTACTTAAACCTACTGCTAGTGCGACAAAAGAAGAGATAAATGTTTTTTTCAACATAATGAAATACCTTCTTGTTATAAGCATTAAAAAATTTTTATTAAATAAAATTAAATTGTGTACGTTATTTATACTTTTATATTAGGTGAAAAGTCTATTAAAGACAAATTAAAAGGGGAATGAAATTTGAGGGGGAAATCACATATTCAATTCAAATATGGAAGAGCATCACACTCTAAATGTAATGCTCAACATATCAAGTTAATATAAATTAAAAGTGATTAGCATCTGCCATATTCCACATCCGATAATAAAAATTATCATCGTCATTATTAAGTTCAGACTGTAAAAGTTCGCCTTCTTTTAAGAAAAAATGCAATTGAGCATAGTTCTTAATTTCACGGTCGTTTACTCGCTGAGCCAAATGGTGAGCTTTAATATCAGAAGGGTGACGTAAACCAGCCGCAGCAATCATTTCTGATAATGCATGCAATGTATTTTTATGAAAATTAAATACTCGTTCTGATTTAGTGGGTACATCAATTGCTTTTTGACGTTCTTTATCTTGGGTTGCAACACCTACAGGACACTGGTTAGTGTGACAGCTTTGTGCCTGAATACATCCAACAGCAAACATGAAACCACGTGCTGAATTAACCCAATCTGCACCTAACGCAAAAGTACTGGCAATATCGAAGGCACTAATGATTTTACCACTTGCACCAATCTTAACTTGATCTCTTAGTCCTGCACCCACAAGGGTGTTATGAACAAAACGTAAGCCTTCACGTAATGGAGTACCAATATTGTCGCTAAACTCAATCGGTGCTGCGCCTGTACCACCTTCAGACCCATCAACCACAATAAAGTCAGGAACAATTTTTGTTTCTAGCATTGCTTTAACGATACTCATGAATTGCCAAGGTTGACCAATACATAGTTTAAAACCAACTGGTTTACCGCCAGATAATGTGCGCAATTTCTGTAAGAAATGCATCATTTCAATAGGAGTAGAAAAACTAGAATGCTTTGCTGGAGAAATACAGTCATGATCGCGAGAAACACCACGGATTTGCGCAATTTCTGCGGTAATTTTATGTTTAGGTAAAATACCACCATGACCTGGTTTTGCACCTTGAGAAAGCTTCAGCTCAATCATCTTGATCTGTGGTAATTGAGATTGCTTGGCAAACTTTTGTTCGTCAAATTTCCCATCTAAGGTACGGCAGCCAAAATAACCGCTGGCAATTTGCCAAACAATATCACCGCCATTTTCCAGATGATAAGGGCTTAAACTACCTTCGCCTGTATCATGATAGAAACCACCTAACTGCGCACCTTTATTTAACGCACGAATTGCATTGGCACTTAAACTACCAAAGCTCATGGCAGAGATATTCATAATAGATGCACTATAGGGCTGAAGGCATTGTGCATTACCAACCTGAATACGAAAGCTCTTTGGATCTGCTGGTGGGCAAGGGCTTATTGAATGGACAATAAATCGATAATTTTCTTGATAAACGTCAATAATTGAACCAAAAGGTTTATCTGCATTTTCATTTTTAGCACGCTGATAAACTAGACTTCTTTGCATACGCGAAAAAGGTAGGGCATCTTGATCCGCTTCAATAAAGTATTGGCGAATTTCTGGGCGTATATCTTCAAACAAAAAACGGAAATGCCCCATAATTGGGTAATTTCTTAGAATTGAATGTTTATTCTGCAAAACATCATAAAGGCCTAATAAGCTTAGTGCACCTGTAAGCACCCATAAACCGTTAAGCAGAGTATCTGAAATAAAATAATAGATACTATGAGGGGTGTATACGGTGCGAAACCATGTAATGCTGAGTGCAGTAAAAATACATAAGAACCAGAGAGAATGGCGTGAAAAGAATGTATTGAGAAATTTATGTCGAATGATTTGTGCTGGACTCGCCATATTGGAACAAATTCCTAATGTTTTACTGGTACATACCTTGCC
>NZ_JRVL01000248.1:0-238 GCF_054823985.1 Acinetobacter sp. GN11
CCTTGGCCTACACCAATACACATTGAACACAAGGCATAACGACCACCTGTTTGTTCAAGCTGGTTTAGGGCTGTAGTCACTAGACGCGCACCTGATGCACCAAGCGGATGACCCAATGCAATTGCACCACCGTTTGGATTCACCTTGCTAGAATCATCTGGCAAGCCTAAATCACGGGTCACGGCCAAAGCCTGTGCAGCAAAGGCTTCATTCAGCTCAATCACATCCATCTGATCTA
>NZ_JRVL01000249.1:0-2299 GCF_054823985.1 Acinetobacter sp. GN11
TGACTATGAAAAAGAGTTTTTTTCATTTATCACTGATTGCTGTAGGATTATTTTCTCTTAATACAGCAAATGCAGCTACAGCAACAGGTACATTAACTGTTAAGGCAACAGTAACGAATAGTTGTGTATTAAATACCTCAGCAACAGGTACTACAACAAATGCAGTTATAGACTTTGGCACATTAAGTTCTCTTGCTAGCAACGTAGACGCAGACACCACAACGACAGGTGGTACTTCAATCAAAGTTCTATGTAACAACACTGTGCCATGGACTTTGGCTTTCGATGCTGGGCAACATGCTCAAACGACTCAACGTCGTATGATTGGTGGAGCAACAAGTAACGAATATATTCCTTATAACCTTTTCTCAGATACTGCGCATGCTACAGCAATCGGCATTGCAACGACTGCCTATAGTGGAACCGGTAGTGGTGCAGTACAAACAGTGAATGTATATGGCCGTATTCCAGCTGGCTCAACGCTGCCGAGTGCGGGTAGTTATCTTGATACAGTAACAATAACAGTAACTTATTAATTTTTATAAAGTAGAAATATTGTTAGCCCTTTTGAAAGGGCTAACACATTAAAAAAATTATATTTGAGTAAATCATGAAAAAAAATATCTTTATTATTACGGGATTATTCTTATCGTTATCTAGCACTATTAACGCCGCTACAATCCGTCTTTCGCCTGTGAATGTAGAAATATTAAGTCATCAAAATGCGTCTTCAATTAGTTTATTTAATCAGTCAAATGAAAGCACTGATTTGCAGATTCGCGTATTTGAATGGACTCAAAAAAATGGACAAGATCAGTTAACACCTACAGATGAGATCGCAATTAGTCCACCATTTTTAAAATTACAGTCTAATGACTCTTACAACTTGCGTGTAGTTAGAATTAATCCAGCACCAGTTTCTGGTGAAAAAACCTATCGTATTATTATTGACGAGCTACCAAAACCAATTGATAGCCGTAAAGCCGCTCAAGGCGTAAATGTATTACTCCGCTCATCATTACCCGTATTTGTAGTCAATAAAGACGCGATTACTAAACTGAATTGGAAAATTGATACTCATCAGGAAGCACCTTCCTTAAATATTAGCAACATTGGAAACCGGCACGCACTTTTAAATAATTTAATGCTTGTTGATACAACAGCAAATAAAAGTTATCCCATTAAAGTAAATACCGTGAATGGTTATATTCTTGCGGAGCAGGCACGAAGCTACGCTATTAATAATTTTACATATGAGCCAAATCATAAATACAGTGTATCTCTGACAGTTAATGGTAAGAAAACCACACTTTAAGAGGCTTATATGAAATATATTATAGGTGTCTTATGTGTGGCATATCTTCCGGCGTATTCTTTTGCCGAGCAACTACAAGATAATACCAATACTGCAATTCCTAGTGTTCCCGAATCTATAGATAGCAATAAGAAATATGCACAGGTGAATACAAATGGAGATAAGCAAAATATTAATTTTACTCAGCTTTTTTTAGCTGTTTCTATTAATTCGAATGCTGCTGAAGACTTGGTTGCTGTGAAGCAATCTAAGGATGGAAAGTTATATATTCGCTCTAGTGCCTTAAAAACTTTAAGGGTGAAAATGGATGAGCACATTCAAGATAGTCAATGGGTGTGTATTAATGAGCTAAAAGGAATCCAGTTCAAATATTTAGAGAATGAACAGTCTCTAAACTTACAAGTTCCTTCGAATATGTTGGCGGATTATTCAGTTGATTTAAATGGACAGCAGATCACGAGTCCTCACTTGCTAAAAATGAAGCCCTTAAACGCGGCCATTCTGAACTATAGTCTTTATAACACTATAACCAATGACGAGAATGTTTTCTCAGGTTCGGCAGAAGGGATCTTTAACAGCGCAATTGGTAACTTTTCATCAGGTGTTTTATACAATGGTAGTAATGAAACGAGTTATAGCCATGAAAAATGGGTGCGCTTAGAGAGTAAGTGGCAGTATGTAGACCCTGAAAAGATCAGGATATACACCTTAGGGGACTTTATTTCTAATAGTTCTGATTGGGGGAACAGTGTACGTCTGGCGGGTTTCCAGTGGTCGAGTGCTTATACTCAACGAGGTGATATTGTCACCTCGGCACTGCCGCAATTTTCCGGTTCGGCAGCACTTCCTTCAACACTAGATTTATACGTCAACCAGCAAAAGATTTATTCAGGACTCGTGCCTTCAGGCCCGTTTGATATTAAACAACTTCCGTTTATTTCGGGAAATGAAGTGACCCTTGTAACCACAGATGCAACGGGCCAG
>NZ_JRVL01000250.1:0-4159 GCF_054823985.1 Acinetobacter sp. GN11
TTCAATATCATGATCATTTTATGAATATTTGATGAAAAAACAGTCTTCATTTGTCATAAAAGCCGTTTTTCTAATGAATCTATTACAAGTGAATGGCGGGTCGTTATAGCTCATCAATTGCGCAACTATTCTGTTACAATAGCGCCGCATTTTTAAATTTGTACAATATCGGGGTTTTCTATGTCTACGCTTGCCACCCTAAAAGCGCTTCTTGCCAAACGCATTCTGATTATTGATGGTGCGATGGGTACCATGATTCAACGCCATAAATTAGAAGAAGCCGACTACCGTGGTGAGCGTTTTGCCGATTGGGCACATGACTTAAAAGGTAACAATGACCTTCTTGTGCTAACTCAACCCGAAATCATTCAAGGTATTCATGAAGCTTATCTTGATGCAGGCGCAGACATTATTGAAACCAACAGCTTTAACGGCACGCGTGTTTCAATGTCTGACTACCACATGGAAGATCTTGTTCCAGAGATTAACCGTGAAGCAGCACGTTTAGCTAAAGCAGCTTGTGAAAAGTATTCAACCCCAGATAAACCGCGTTTTGTAGCAGGTGTACTCGGTCCAACATCGCGTACCTGTTCAATTTCACCTAATGTAAATGACCCTGCCTTTCGTAACATTACCTTTGATGAGCTAAAAGAAAACTATATTGAGGCAACTCATGCGCTGATTGAAGGCGGTGCAGATATCATTTTGATTGAAACCGTTTTTGATACATTAAACTGTAAAGCTGCAATTTTTGCGGTGAAAGAAGTCTTTAAGCAACTTGGACATGAATTACCACTCATGATTTCAGGGACCATTACCGATGCTTCAGGTCGTACTTTAACAGGTCAAACTGCTGAAGCGTTCTGGAACTCTGTACGTCATGGTGACTTACTTTCAATTGGCTTCAACTGTGCCCTTGGTGCAGATGCTATGCGTCCTCACGTTAAAACCGTGTCTGATGTTGCTGATACTTTTATTTCTGCTCATCCAAATGCAGGCTTACCAAATGCTTTTGGTGAATATGATGAAACACCAGAACAAACTGCTGCCTTCTTAAAAGAATTTGCAGAAAGTGGTTTGATCAATATTACCGGCGGTTGCTGTGGTACGACGCCAGACCATATTCGTGCGATTGCCAATGCTGTAAAAGACATTGCACCACGTCAAATTCCTGAAACTAAGCCAGCTTGTCGCTTAAGTGGTTTAGAACCATTTAATATTTATGATGACTCATTGTTCGTTAACGTGGGTGAACGTACCAACGTTACTGGTTCAAAAAAATTCTTACGCTTAATTCGTGAAGAAAACTTTGCCGAAGCTTTAGAAGTTGCACAGCAACAAGTGGAAGCTGGCGCACAGATTATCGACATTAACATGGATGAAGGGATGCTCGATTCGCAAAATGCGATGGTGCATTTCCTAAACCTTGTAGCATCGGAGCCAGATATTTCACGTGTGCCGATCATGATTGACTCATCAAAATGGGAAATCATTGAAGCAGGCTTAAAATGCGTACAAGGTAAACCCGTTGTTAACTCGATTTCCTTAAAAGAAGGTTATGACGAGTTTGTCGAAAAAGCTCGCCTGTGTCGCCAATATGGTGCTGCAATTATTGTGATGGCTTTTGATGAAACTGGTCAGGCCGATACTGCTGAGCGTAAACGCGAAATCTGTAAACGTTCTTATGATGTTTTGGTTAATGATGTAGGCTTCCCTGCTGAAGATATTATTTTTGACCCGAACGTGTTTGCAGTGGCAACAGGTATTGAGGAACACAATAACTATGGCGTCGATTTTATTGAAGCCACTGGTTGGATTAAACAAAACTTACCTCACGCCATGATTTCTGGCGGTGTATCGAACGTTTCGTTCTCATTCCGTGGAAATGAGCCTGTTCGTGAAGCGATTCACTCTGTGTTCTTGTACCATGCCATTAAACAAGGCATGACTATGGGTATTGTAAATGCTGGTCAAATGGCAATTTATGATGATATTCCTAAAGAACTCAAAGATGCAGTTGAAGATGTTGTTTTAAACCAGAACCAAGGTGAGTCTGGTCAAAACGCCACAGAGAAACTGCTTGAAGTCGCTGAAAAGTTCCGTGGCCATAGTGGTGCTCAACGCGAAGCAGAAAACCTTGAATGGCGTAATGAACCTGTAGAAAAACGCCTTGAATATGCTTTGGTCAAAGGAATTACAACTTACATTGACGAAGATACCGAAGAAGCTCGCCTAAAAGCCAAACGTCCTTTAGATGTGATTGAAGGTGCTTTGATGGATGGTATGAACGTTGTTGGTGACTTGTTCGGTTCAGGCAAAATGTTCTTACCTCAAGTTGTGAAATCTGCACGTGTCATGAAGCAAGCTGTGGCTTGGCTCAACCCGTACATTGAAGCTGAAAAAACAGGTAGCCAATCTAAAGGTAAAGTCCTGATGGCAACTGTTAAGGGCGACGTACACGATATTGGTAAAAATATTGTGGGTGTTGTACTCGGCTGTAATGGTTACGATATTGTTGACCTTGGTGTGATGGTACCTTGCGAGAAAATCTTGCAAACTGCGATTGATGAAAAATGTGACATCATCGGTTTGTCAGGTCTGATTACCCCATCTTTAGATGAAATGGTATTTGTTGCGAAAGAAATGCAGCGTAAAGGTTTTAACATTCCTTTATTGATTGGTGGTGCAACAACTTCAAAAGCACACACAGCAGTAAAAATTGACCCTCAATATCAAAACGATGCTGTGATTTATGTTGCTGATGCTTCACGTGCTGTAGGTGTTGCAACTACCTTGCTTTCAAAAGAAATGCGTGGAAAATTCATTGAAGAGCACCGTGCTGAATATGTCAAAATTCGTGAACGCTTAGCCAACAAACAACCAAAAGCTGCCAAACTGACTTATGCAGAGTCTATTAAAAACGGCTTTAAAATTGATGAAAGCTACGTTCCAGCAAAACCAAACCTTTTGGGAACTCAAGTCTTAACCAATTATCCGCTTGAAACATTGGTTGAATATTTTGACTGGACACCATTCTTCATTTCTTGGAGCTTGGCAGGTAAGTTCCCGAAAATTTTACAAGATGAAGTGGTTGGCGAAGCTGCAACAGATTTGTACAACCAAGCTCAAGCAATGTTGAAAGATATTATCGACAACAACCTTTTTGATGCACGTGCTGTATTTGGTATGTTCCCTGCTCAGCGCACTGACGCCGACACCGTCAGCGTATTTGATGAAGCTGGTCAAAATGTTACGCATACATTTGAACACTTACGTCAGCAATCAGACAAAGTCACAGGTAAACCAAACTTGTCTTTGGCAGATTACATTCGTATTGACCGTGAGCAACAGGACTACTTAGGTGGATTCACTGTATCGATTTTTGGTGCAGAAGAATTGGCAAATGAATACAAAGCTAAAGGTGATGACTACTCTGCAATTTTAGTTCAGTCACTAGCTGACCGTTTTGCTGAAGCCTTTGCCGAACACTTGCATGAACGCATTCGTAAAGAGTTCTGGGGTTATAAAGCTGATGAACAGCTCAGCAATGAAGAACTGATTAAAGAGAAATATGTCGGTATTCGCCCTGCGCCGGGTTACCCAGCGTGTCCAGAGCACTCTGAAAAAGCTGTGTTGTTTGACTGGTTAGGTTCTACAGACAAAATCGGCACTAAACTGACTGAACACTTTGCAATGATGCCGCCATCTTCGGTAAGTGGTTTCTACTATTCGCACCCTCAAAGTGAATACTTTAACGTGGGCAAAATATCTCAAGACCAACTTGAAGATTATGCAAAACGTAAAGGTTGGACACTTGATGAGGCAAAGCGTTGGTTAGGGCCGAATTTAGATGATTCGATTGTTTAAGCTTAAGTAATTATAAAAATCCCCTCTATTGAGGGGATTTTTATAAGACAGCTTGTTGCAAACTATAAGAACCATCATCATTAAAAATAATTTTTAATAATTCCTTCTGTTCAGAAGAACGAGTGTAGTTGTGTTCGGTTATAAGTATTTCATTATTTCTAATAATTACATTACAAGTATAATTATTTTGTCTTGAACAGTGACCTTTTTCCCTGATCTGGATTTTTGAAGGTTTAAAAAAATGATCATCCAACAAAACTATTAGCCTTTTTTCTTCTTTATTTTCAATATT